>NZ_CP113941.1:1345000-1645000 GCF_029392675.1 Lactobacillus sp. ESL0684
AAAAGTCGATGCCTTTTTTATAACCGTAAACAACTGCATAATATCTACCAAAGACGTTAATGATGTTGTATAAAATAAACATCAAAATTGGACCAAATACATTACCGCTAAATGCCAATGAAGCACCAATACTACCAACTATTGGAATCCAAGTAAATTTAATTAAGCTATCACCTAGTCCAGCAAGTGGTCCCATTAAGCCAGTTTTTAGTGGATTAATACCTTCTTTTTCATCTGGTCTCGTTGTTTCTTCCATCGCTGCAGACAATCCTAGAATTGCCGCATCAAAATTGACATGTGAATTATAAAAGACTAAATGGCGTTTCATCGCCGCAGATAATTCTGCTTTATCTGGATAAATCTTGGCTAAAGCCGGTGCGATTGCTCACATAAAACCCACGCCTTGCAAAGTTTCATAATTCAGCGTAATTCTCATTGTATTCAAGCGTAAAAACATCTGCCACAAATCTCGTTGATTGAGTTTATGTTCTGGGGCCTGCAATTTTTCTTCTGTCATAGGTCATAATCCTCCTCATCAATATTGTCTGAACTTGTTACCTGGGCCATTGCTGGTTTAGTTGCTGAATTAGGTGTAGTTTCCCGTGTTGCTCTCTCATATAGAAAGGCAAAAACTAAAGCAATTAAAGTAATCGGCAAAATTTCCAGCTTTAGATATGAGGAAAGCACAAATCCCAAAATTAAAAACAGCCACAATTCAGCCTTTTTCAGCATCGACATCATCAATAATGCAATACCGACTGCTGGAATAATTGATCCCGCTGTGCTTAATCCATTAATGATAAATTTAGGTAAATCGCTCACAACTTTTTGAATGGCACCAGCGCCAAACTGTAATGCTAAAAAAGTTGGAAAAGCCCTAGTAAAGCCATACAAGATTGCTGGCGGCCAAGTTAACCAGAAAGTCCCCTTGACGTCCGCCTTATCAGCCAATCTTTTCGCCCAACCATTAAGTGAGCAATTAATAGTTTCAACTAAAATTAATAACTGCTGAGCCAAAATCGAAGTGGGAACTGCTAATGTAATTGCTGTTGCTACCATTGTTGAAATACTTCTACCTGGATTACCCATAATTGCTAATGCAGTACTTATCATTGTCCCAGTAATCAGGTCTGGTGCCATATAGGCACCAACATTGCCAATACCCATCCACATAATTTCTAGTGTTGCACCAATTATTAGGCCTGCCTGCAAATTCCCCAGAATTAACCCAACAATCGGAGCAATTAATAGCGGTCTGCGAAATAACTTGGTACTAACATCATCAATTCCTAAGAAAAACGCTAAAATCGTTATGATAAAAACTTTCATTTGCTCAATACCTCACTCAAACTAACCGCGCTATCGCTTGGAACCATTTGAATATTGATCTTGGTGCCTTGAGTAATTAATTTTTCAAGCACTGCTCTTTCTTCATCTGTTAAAAAGACCGCTTTGGTATATTGTTTACGCTGCTCGTTCCCCCGAATTCCACCAATGTTTAAGTCAGAAATTGGATAACCTCCTGCTACCACTTCTGCCACCGCAAATGGTGAGGCGAATAGTAACATAGTTCGCCTGCTAACAGGATGATTAGGTACTATCTTCAAAAATTTTTGAGGTGAAAAAATGTGCAGCTTAATATTTCGCGGTACACTCATTTGCAACACATTAGACTGAATTTTATCATTTGCTACTTGCTCATCAACAATAATTACCTGCTCAATTTGCTTAACATTAAGCCAAGTAGTCACTACTTGACCGTGAATTAAGCGATCATCAATTCTACAAAACTCCACTGCCATTTTCGTCTTCCTCCTGCTCCTCAAATCTAGCTGAAATATTCTGAAAACCAATTTCATATGAACTTGCCAATGACTGCGCCAGCTCTGGCAAACTACGCCCGCGATTAGTAAATAAATCCAGTAACATCGGTAAATTTAACCCACTTAACACTAAAACGTGATCCTTTTCTAAATAAAAAGTTCCACTAACATTCGATGGTGTGCCACCGAGAATATCAACTAAAATAATCGTGCCATTACTTGTATCAAGTGATTCATACTTGCGTGCCATCTGTTCCTTGGCCTGTGCCAAATTCATCTCTTCAGTAACTGCTAATACCGCACAATTAGTTTGTTTGCCAACAATCATTTCTGCACTCTTCAATGCTTCCTGAGCAAAATATCCGTGACTAGCTAAGATCACTGCTACTGATCCATCTTTTTCACTCATTGCTATTTCCTTTCTCTAAATAAAAATCCCTTACCTGCTGAATTTCTGTGTTACTAATTCCAAAATGTTCTTGCAGATAATTTTCAGGTGTTCCAAATAATTCCCTTATTTTATTAAGTGCTGCTTTGATGTAAGATTCTCTAGTATCAATCATTGCCATCAAATAATCTAAATACGCCTTTTCTTGAACCAATTCATGATACAACTCATATTTAAGGTGATTACGGTCTTTACGTATTACTTTGGTTAACATGTAATCCTTAACAATCTCATCTTCTTGTACATTTAATAGTAATAAAACTAACATTGAACCAAAGCCCGTTCGATCTTTGCCACCGCGGCAATGGTGGAGTATTGGTAAAGCCTCCTGCCTAACCACTGCTTTTAATAGGCTACCGTAAGCCTTTTGAGCAACTGACGAGATAACTAAGTCCTGATAACTTTCAATGACATTTTCCCCGCGATCGTTGAGATATTTTTGTGCAATCTCACCATTTTTCAATGATTGGACTAATTTTTCATTTTCGCCTTTCAAATCAACTACACTAGCAGCTGCTTCAGAAAAACTTGATTGTGGATCACAATTTAAAATTTGCGTGACTGTCGGAATAAATTTATTCGGGTGAATCTGCCTTTCATGTGGCGAACGATAATCCACAATTGTCTGTATCCCGTAATTAGTTAAGATTTGTTGATCTTCACTATTAAGATTGGTTAATTGATCACCACGGAATAGTTTTCCCCATCTGACAAAGCGTCCATCATTAGCCCGATACCCGCCCATATCTCGCAAATTAATCGCATTATCTAACGGCAGAACACGTTCAGCAAAAATATTCGTGGTAAAACTATCCGACCTGATAATAAAATATTTTGGTAACTGACTACGTGGTAGCTTTATTTGAAAAGCTCCAGTTTGACTTTCGCTAACTACTGTATCAATTTTTTGGCTCTGTGGCTGATTGCCCATCAGCAATTGACATTTTGTAGTTTTAGCAGTCTGCAATTTAACATTTAGATCATCACCAGATCGCTAAATTGCGACTCCTGGTATAACATATGGCTGTTTTTCCATTATTGCAACCCCTTTCAAAAGTATTATACTTTATGAAAAATATTTTATCAATATACTTTTTTAGAAAATAATTTTCATTTTTAAACAAAAATATAGTATAATTAGTAGCACATTGTTTATGCTTTAACTCTTAACTTAACGTTCTAAGTAATTTATAGAGGAGAAAATCATTTTGAATCCACTAATTTCTATCCAAAAAAAATATTTAACTTTTTCCAAGAATGAAAAAGTTATCGCTGATTTTATTTTGCAAAACAGTCCTGATATTAACAACATGAAAATTTCCGAATTAGCAAGCAAGACTAACACTTCTAATGCAACGATTACGCGCTTTGTCCATAAGCTCGGTTGTGCGAGCTATTCTGATATGAAAATTAATATTGGCAAGCATTTAATCCATGCCACTTCCAAAAATGAGAATAATATCTTAAATGAAGTTTTCAATTTTTACCAAACTGTGATTAAAAACACGCAACAAATGATTGATGAAAGTTCGATTAAGAAATTCATTAACTTACTTAAACAACAAAAGAACATCATTATTATTGGTGCCAGCAGTTCTGGTACTTCAGCACAAACTTTTGCATTACGGCTAATGCGCATGGGATTAAATGCACAAAGTTTTGCTGATCCCTATTGGATGCAGATGCGTGCTAGTATTGCATGTTCGCAAGATTTATTCTTAGCTATTTCTAACAGTGGCGTCACCGATTCAATTGTCAAAACCTTAAACTTTGCCCAAGAAAACCAGGCCAAGATTGTCTCAATTACAAGTTATTTAGCTAATCCAGTTGCTAAAATGAGTGACTTAACCTTTCACGTTTATAACCCTCGGTTTGCTAATAATGAAAAATTTATTAATTCACAGTTTTCCAATATGTATCTGATTGACGTGTTAACTTCATACTTGCAAGAAGATAATTGCTTTAATCAGACCATGAAAACTACCAGAAATTCAATTGGCGACAAATAATATCACTCCACCTTTTCCTTCAGTTCTCCTAATTTTTATGTTACTGTATGTTTTAACATCTAATATTTAGGAAAGGATGTTTTACTAGATGAATAATTTTACTAATCCTGAAAGACGTCAAGTACATTCGATTTCAGAAACCAACAGTTTTTTGACAAAAATGTACGGCTTAATGGGTATGGCTGTTTTAGTCTCAGCTTTGAGCGCTTATCTGACGATGACAACTTTTAGAAACGTCGTCATGCAAATGCCACCAGCAATGATGTGGATCATTTTATTAGTTCCACTTGGATTATCGATGGGAATAAGCTTTAAGGCTAATCGTAATCCAGTTGCTGGACTAGTGATGCTAATGTTGCTTTCAGTCATCTACGGGTTCGAATTTGCCCTCTTAGCTGGCTTTTATACTGGTAGTCAAATTGCCTCAGCCTTTGTTGCAGCAGCTGCCGTTTTCATTTCAATGGCTCTTTTCGGTACTTTTACAAAGAAGGACTTGACAAATTGGAATGCGTATTTAGGAGCTGCCTTAATCGGCTTTTTAGTTGCTTGGATTGTCAACATGTTTCTTAACAGTCCAACAATTACCTATATTTTCTCATTCATTGGCGTTATTATTTTCACCGGTTTGGTCGCAAGCGATGCCCAACAAATGAAGCGAATCTATACAAATTATGGTAATCAAGTTTCAACTAACGGCTTAGCTATTTTAGGAGCTTTGCAATTGTACCTGGACTTTGTTAATATTTTTATGTTCTTGTTAGAAATTATGGGTATCGGAAACGATAACAATAATTAAAATTATGACACACAAAAAGCAGTTGCTTTTCAAAGGCAACTGCTTTTTTATTTGCCAACATAAAATTCAATTCGTTGTTGCAGATTTTCAAAGGTAACTGGACAATAGGCACCAATTTCACCATCAAGGTTAACTGGCAATTTTTGCTCAGCACTTTTACCAACTAATTCAATCTTTAAATTACGGGTTTTGGTATAAATAATATCCGGATCGTCAACATGACGCCCATTTAAGGCTAACGCCATCAAACGTAATAACTTAACAGGATCTGCTGGCTTAACGATGATTAATTGGAATAATCCGTCGCTTAATTGTGCATCTGGCATAATCTGCTCGAAACCGCCGATTGAATTAGTCATCCCTAACAGCAACATTGACAACTCGCCTTCATAGACGCCTTCATCATACGTTAGACGCAATTCATTTTCAGTCAAATGTGGCAACATTTCAGCGCCCTTAATCAAGTAAGCTGCATACCCTAAAGCTGATTTAACTTCTGAAGGCACGCCATAAGTTAACTCAGTCAGCGATCCACAAGCGGCAATATTAACGAAATATTGCCCATCTTCAGCAAATGTTGCTCGTCCAATATCCATTTTGCGAGTTTGGTCAGCCAAAATTACTTGAGCAGCTGCTAGCGGGTTATCCCGCGGAATATTTAATGCCCTAGCATAATCATTAGTTGTACCGGCAGGAATGATGGCCATTTTAGGACGATGCTCCAAAAATGCAATTCCATTAACCACTTCGTTAATCGTACCATCTCCACCGGCAGCAACAATTAAATCAAATCCAGCATTAGCAGCACGGGTTGCTTCCGTTTGCGCACTCTTAGCCTGCGGAGTAGTCCGAAAACTACTTGCCTCATACCCGGCTTGCTCCAAAACATCTAAAATATCACCGACATTTTTGGGCATTTGCTCGTGACCGGAGACAGGATTATAAATTAATCTTGCTTTTTTAGTCATAGTTTTTACCTTATTATCTTAAACTCAATACTACCGTTTTTGTAATTCTTGATTCAGTAGTTGGTTAATTACCTTCGGATTGGCCTTACCACGAGTTTGTTTCATAATTTGACCAACAAGATAGCCAATTGCCCGATCTTTACCATTCTTAAAGTCTTCAACCGACTGCGGATTATTGTCAACTACTTCTTTAACCATTGGGGCTAGAACACTAGTATCTGACAACTGTACCATGCCTTGATCTTCAACAAATTTTTTAGGATCAGTTCCATGTTCAATAGTTTCTGCAAAAACTTTTTTGGCAATCTTAGAAGAAATCGTACCATCTTTAATTAACTTAATCATTGCAGCTAAGTTAGCCGGTGTTAACTTAATGTCAGCTAGTGATACCCGATTATCATTTAAATAACCATTAACTTGGGTATTCATCCAGTTAGCGGCTAATTGCGGATCAGCGCCAGCAGCTACAGTCTCATCAAAGAAATCAGAACTTTCTTTAGTCTGCAATAAAACATTTGCATCATATGGCTTTAAACCGTACTTGTTAACATAATCATCATAGCGATCTTGGGCAGATTTTGGCAAAGTTTGCGCAATTTCATCAATCCATTCTTGGCTGATACGATCTGGAGCTAAATCTGGTTCTGGGAAGTAACGATAATCTGCATCTCCTTCTTTAACCCGTTCCAATACAGTTTTGCCAGTTGCCTCATCGAACCGACGAGTTGAAAGCTGTACGCGACCACCAGAAAGTAAGACTTGTGCTTGCCGCTTTTCTTCATAAGCAAGTGACTTACGCACATGTTCAAAGGAATTAAGATTCTTCATTTCAACCTTAGTTCCCAATTCTTTTTGGCCAGCTGGTCTGATCGAAATATTAGTATCAACCCTCATCGATCCTTCTTCCATTTTAACGTCAGAAGCACCAGTAAACTGCACAATTTTACGTAATTTCTCTAGATAAGCATAGCCTTCATCAGGATCAGAAATCTCTGGTTCTGAAACCACCTCTAATAATGGCACACCTTGACGATTCAAGTCTACGTACGAAAAACCGTTTGTTCCGTGAGTATTCTTACCTGCATCTTCTTCAATATGCATTTCATGGATACCGATCCGTTTTTTCTTACCATGAACTTCAATTTCTATATAGCCATCACGTGCCAATGGTTCAAAAAATTGTGTAATCTGATACGCTTTAGGGCTATCAGGATAGTAATAATTCTTACGATCAAAATGTGTTACCGGCGTAATATGAGCATGAGTTGCTAGTGCAACCATAATTCCCAATCGATAAACATCTTTATTAACGTAGGGCAAGACACCTGGCATTGCCCAGTCAATGACGTTGGTTTCAGTATTTTGCTTAGCACCATAACTTACTGGCGAAGGTGAGAAAATTTTACTTTTAGTTTTTAATTCGAAGTGAACTTCGAATCCAATTGTCGATTTAAAATTCATCAGTTAATCCTCCATTCCAGCTGGCTTTTTTTCATAAAATTTATTTGTTCGTTCGATAAAATCAGCAGTCTTAAAGATACTACCCTCATCAAAGCGGTTAGCCATAATTTGTAACCCAATAGGCATACCATCAACTAATCCGGCTGGCACACTAGCTGCAGGAATTCCAGCTAAGTTAGCAGAAATAGTTAGAATATCATTGTTATACATTTTAATTGGATCTGAAATTTCGCTGCCAATATCAAATGCAGGAGTCGTCGTCGTTGGCCCTACTACTACATCATTTTGGGCAAAAATATCATCAAATTCTTGGCAAATTAGAGTTCTAACCTTAGCAGCTTGTCTAAAGAACCGGTCATAAGAACCAGCTGATAAAGCAAATGAGCCTAGCATAATCCGCCGCTTAACTTCCTCACCGAAACCCTCCGAACGAGACTTGACATAAACATCTAACAAATTCTTCGTATCATCTGCGCGGTAGCCATAGCGAATTCCGTCATAACGTTGCAAGTTAGAAGAAGCTTCACTGGACGCAATAATATAGTAATCTGGCACAACATATTTAGTTAGCGGTAGCGAAACTTCATTAATAATTGCACCAGCAGCTTCTAAAGCAGCAATTTGTTCTTCAACAACTGTGCGAATTCCCGCATCAACAGCATCACTCAGATATTCTTTAGGAACACCTACACGCAATCCCTTAATATCTTGACCGATAAACTGAGTAAAATCTGGTACATCCCTAGTTGATAAAGTTGAATCATGATCATCGCTGCCAGCAATTACGTTTAACACTTGTGCAGAAGTTTTGGCCCGCTTACTCATTACTCCAATTTGGTCAAGTGACGAAGCAAAAGCAATTAAGCCCCAACGGGATACTCGACCATAAGTCGGTTTAATCCCAAAAATTCCGTTAAAAGCTGCTGGCTGACGAATTGAGCCACCAGTATCAGAACCTAAGGCAGCAACTACTTGACCAGAGGCAACTGCTACTGCCGAGCCGCCTGACGAACCACCAGGAACCTTGTCCAAATTCCATGGATTATGAGTCACACCAAAGTACGAATGTTCAGTTGAAGAACCCATCGCAAATTCGTCAAGGTTAGTCTTGCCAACAAAAGTTGCTTGGGCCTTTTTTAGTCGCTCAATTACGGTTGCATCATAAACAGGCAGATAGTTGTCTAAAATATGACTCGCAGCTGTAGTCTTCACACCATCTGTCATAATATTATCTTTAATTGCAATTGGAATCCCGGCTAGCTTATTATGTGAAAAGTTCAGCTCTTCACTAACTTTAGCATCCTCTTGAACCGTTATCCACGCATTCAGCTTTTTATCAGTTTGCTTAATATTGGCCACAGTGTCTTGGGCTAGCTTATCAGCCGACAAAGTCCCCTGTGCCAATTTTTGATTTAATGAGTCAATATCTTCATTTAAGTAATTCATTACTCGTCCTCATCCTTATTAATAATTACCGGAACCTTGATAAAGCCATTAGCTTGTTCAGGAACATTTTTCATTAATTCTGTCCGATCCTGCCAATGTTCTGGTTTATCTTCTCTAAACACAGTATCACGGTCAACTACCTGAACTGTTTCTGAAACACCAGCTGTATCAACCTCAGATAATTGATCAGCCATATTAATAATTGAGTCCATCTGCTCCGTTATTTTACCCATCTCAGCTTGACCAAACTCAAGTCGCGATAAAGTCGCAACATGCTTAATTGTTTCTTCTGTAATTTTCATATAAATACCTCCTTATTCACCGCCATAAACATGGACTTGATAACTACTATCAGCAGTTTCTTTGGCAACTAGTGCTTGAATATCGTTGACTGAGCCAATCTTGATTTCAATTGGAACATTGTTAGCCAAATACTTTTTTGCCGTCGATAAGACTAACCGAGTAAAACTTTGTACTTGTTCATAACCATAAAATTGCGTCGTAATCGAAATATTTTCTTGCGCTAATTTACCATTTTCATACCGCAAAGTCGCCGTTACGCCACTGATATTAGGAAAATAGTTTTGAATTGATTCCTTAAAGCTGCTAAAGCTTGAAGCATCATTACTATTAATTGCCTTTTTATTTCCCACAGTTGGCAAGACTTCTGTTTGTGCAGAAATAGTTTTCCATTTAGCTATTTTACTACTATTAGCTGCTGCTGTCCCGCTCAAAAAGTAAGTTCCACCAACTAAAGAGTCTTTACTTTCTTTTGAAAATAGCCCAACAGTAATGGGGATATTTTTTAATGACTTCTTTTTGCGCAAACGTGCAACCACCTGCTCAGCTATTTGCTTACCAGCCTGCTTTTGTTGCGCACGCGTAATCTGCTGCTGATATTCTGGACCACCACTAGTCTTTTGATAATAATCAATCGAGTTTAAAGCCAAACCAATACTAATACCACCAATATGATAATTAGAGCCAGAGCCAGTTAAATAGTCCTGCTCTAAAATTTCTTCTAAGTAATAAGGATTATATTGCTTACCCTTAGCTTTTTCAGGGTTAAGCCCTACTGGATTAGTCTTAGACTTGCGAGCCAGCCATTTATTAACAGTTGCAGCACTGAGATACTGTCCTTCTTGAAAATAAAACGACTTGGTCGAATATTCTGCTTTAGAAATTTGCACCAAACCACGCTCAAGCTCGCGTGTATCAACGGAATTATCATTATCAGTGGCAGTTAATCCAGCAATCGGACTAGTAACATAATGACCATTCTTTAATAAAACCGTGTAACCATTATTACCCGTGTCAGTTGTTTGGTATGATTTTGTTTTTGTATTTTGCGTTGTCTTGGCATTATTAGCTAAATCAGAGTTTTTTAAATTACCACAAGCAGTCAAACTCAATCCTAATCCCAAGAGCGCAAACATCTGCAAATATTTTTTCAATGTAATATTCCTTTATTTAATTTGGTCAATCGCAGCTTCTTCAGTCAAAAGCGCTACACCAAGCTTCTTTGCCTTGGCATACTTAGAGCCCGCATCTTGACCATAAATAACATAATCAGTTTTACCAGATACTGATCCTGTAACCCTAGCACCCAGAGCTTGCAGTTTTTTAGTAAATTCAGGTCTAGTATAATGTGCTAGCGTCCCAGTAAGCACAACTGTCTTATTTTTGAAAAAGTTATCAGGGATTTCTGCAATCTCACTTTCGGTTTCACCTAAATAAGTTAGATTGACTCCATTTTTTTCTAATTGAGCAATTACTTGCTTAACTTCAGGTTGAGCAAAATAGGTAGTTAATGATTCCGCAATTGTCATCCCAATTGTATTAATTGCAACAATATCTTGCACATCAGCCTGCATAATTTTAGTCATATCTTTAAATTTTTGAGCGATTAATCGAGCAGCTTTAGCCCCAACATGGTCAATTCCTAAACCTGTCAGTAATAATTCAACTGAATTACGCTTAGAATCAGCAATCGCAGTTAACAAATTGTTAATTGCTTTATCCTTAAAATGATCTAGTTGTGCCAAATCAGTCGCAGTTAATTGGTATAAATCAGCCACATTATGAACTAAATCATGGTCGATTAACTGCCGCACAATCTTCGGCCCCAGACCAGCAATATCCATTGCAGGACGAGAGGCAAAATGCGTTATCCCCTCTTCAATCTGTGCGGGACATGATGGATTAACGCAGCGCAATGCCACTTCGTCTTGCAGATGAATTAGCTTCTGACCACATGATGGACAAGTAGTAGGAACCTCATAAGGAACGCTATCCTTGGGACGTTTAGCTAATACAACTTGTGAAATTTCCGGAATGATATCTCCAGCTTTATGCAACATGACTGTATCGCCAATACGGACATCTTTTTGTTTAAGCAATTCAGCATTATGCAAAACGGCGTGTGATACCGTTGTGCCAGCTAACTGCACCGGATCCATTATCGCCGTTGGCGTCACCACACCTGTCCGACCAACAGTCCACTTAATTTCATGAACGACTGTTGCCTGCTCTTCAGGCGGAAACTTATAAGCAATTTCCCAACGTGGCACCTTAACTGTATTACCTAACTCTTTTTGCAAGGCTAGACTATCAACTTTTAGTACAATGCCATCAATACCATAAGTTAAAGTATCTCTTTTAGCAGTGTATTCATCAATAAAATCAAAAATTTCTGTTAACTTAGCTAACTTTTGTCCAGTTTCATTGGTATGAAAGCCCAACTTAGCCATTTCAGTCATCGCTTGATGCTGACTAGTAATATCCTGTGGGGGATTGACCCAAGTATAAATAAACGTACTCAAATTACGCCGCTTAGTAACCTGTGGATTTAATTGCCTTAACGAACCCGCAGCAGCGTTACGGGGATTAGCAAAAACTGCTGCACCTTGCTGATCACGCTGTTCATTTAGCTTAGCAAAGGCTTCCTTGTCCATGTAGCATTCGCCACGTACTTCAGTCGTCAACTTTTTAGGTAATGTTTGCGGAATATCAGCTATATAGCGTGCATTCGCCGTTACATCCTCACCAACATTACCATTTCCCCTAGTAGACGCCCTAGTTAACTTACCATCAGTATATTCTAAGGCAATTGACAAACCATCAATTTTTAATTCAACATTGTAAGCTACAGCATGTCCCACCAGTTTTTGAACTCGCTCATCAAAATCAGTCAGTTCTTGTTTAGAAAACACATCGCCCATTGATAGCATTGGAATTTCATGTTCGACTTTGCTAAATTCGCTATCAACCTGACCGCCAATACGCTGAGTAATTGAATCAGGTGTAACTAATTGCGGAAACTCCTGCTCTAGTTTAACTAATCGCTGATAGTTTTGATCGTAAACACTATCTTCGACTGCAGGATTATCCTTAGTATAATAAGCATCAGCCCAACCATTCAGTTTTTTTCTCAGAGTAGCAACTTCCTGTTTAGCTTCATCAAAAGTTAAATCTGCCATTTTATTCCTCCTGACTAAAAACTAGCTTCAAATTCATTATACCTTTTTAATTGGTGCAAATGCTGCTAAAAGCCGCTTAATTCCTTGACCGGTAAAAGCAATGTCGAGTTCCATGTCTTCACCCGTACCATTAACCTTAGTCACCACACCGCGGCCCCATGATTTATGCTCTACTTGATCGCCAATCTGCCAACCTTCATGCTCAGCACCAATTGCTCCTTTAGGCTTGACTTTAGGTGTATAAACTTGCGCACGTGCGCGTTCATCAGCACGTGCAAACGGTGCAGCTTGTACCTCAAAGTTACTTGTTGGAATTTGCGGATTAACCACTTCCAAATCAGCGCTATCAATCTCTTCCAAAAATCTTGAAGGTGGATTATTTTGCGTACGACCATACATCATCCGTGAATAAGCATTAGTCAAAAATAGCTCTTGTTTAGCTCTAGTAATTCCCACATATGCTAAGCGACGTTCTTCTTCTAACTGATCGTCTTCTAGCAGGGCACGTGATAATGGAAAAATCCCATCTTCCATTCCTACTAAGAAAACTACCGGAAATTCCAGACCCTTAGCAGCATGCAAGGTCATTAAGGTCACTTGCTGCTCACTATCAACCAGGTCATCCTGATCACTTAATAGCGAAACTTCCGCCAAAAAATCACTTAACCTACTAGCATCATCACTATCTGCCTCATATTGATCGTCAAAATGTTTGGTAACTGATAAAAATTCATCTAAGTTTTCTAACCTAGTTTCAGCTTCAATCGTGTGCTCAGCCTTAAGTGCAGCAGTATAACCAAAGTCTTGCAAGATCTTTTCAGTTAAACCAGTTACGGTATGATCACCACTGTACTTAATTGCGTCTCGTAATTTAGCACCAAAATCACTCAACTTGCTGGCAGCACGCGTGGCTATCTTAGACATACCAATACTGCTTAGCGCATCTAACAGTGTAAAATTATTTTCCTGTGCAAAAGCCAAAAACTTATCAACTGTCACGGCACCAATTCCACGCTTAGGTGTATTAATAATCCGATTAAAACTGAGAGTATCACTAGGATTAGCTACTAACTTCAAATAAGCCATAATATCCAAGATTTCCTTACGATCATAGAATTTATGACCACCAACTATTTTGTAAGGAATATTAGCCTTCACAAAAGCTTCTTCAACCGTTCTTGATTGCGCGTTTGTGCGATATAATACGGCAAAATCTTGATATGAACGCTTTTTTTGGTCAACCTCCTCTTGAATTTTAGCTATGAGGTAGTGCGCCTCATCATCGCCGCTTTGTGCTTTATAATAGGTAACCTTAGCTCCTGATCCTTGATCGGTCCACAGATTTTTCGACTTACGATTACGATTATTTTTAATAACTGCGTTCGCAGCCGCTAAAATATGACCAGTAGAACGGTAATTTTGTTCCAACTTGACTGTTTGCACGCCATCAGCTTGATAGTCACGCTCAAAGTTCATAATATTTTCCATATTGGCACCCCGCCAACCATAAATTGATTGATCGGCGTCACCCACCACACAAATATTTTTATGTTGAGCAGCTAATTCATGACAAAGTTCATATTGCGCCTCATTGGTATCCTGATATTCGTCAACTAATAAATACCGAAATTTATTCTGATAATAATGTAAAACTGTTGGCTCTTGTTTAAACAAGACGAGCGTTTGCATAATTAGATCATCAAAATCCATAATCTGATCGCGCTTTAAGCGGTGTTGATACTCCTGATAAACTTTCGCCGCCATTTTTTCAAATGGTGAACTGCTACTAGCCGCATAAGCATCAGGAGTTAATAAATTATTCTTCGCATTAGAGATAGCCGATAAAATTCCACGCGGTTCATACATTTTAGGGTTAACATTTAATTCTTTTTCAATATGCTTGACCAAAGTCAATTGCTGAGCCGAATCAGCGATTGAAAAGTTATGAGTATAGCCAATTTTGTCCGCATCACGTCGTAAAATTCGGACACAAAGAGCATGGAAAGTCGACATCCAAATATCTCCAGCACTAGGACCTAGCAATTTTTGCTCACGTTCACGCATTTCACTAGCTGCCTTATTAGTGAAAGTAATTGCCAAAATATTCCAAGGCAAAACTTGCTTTTCTTCAACCAAATAAGCGATTCGTCTAGTTAACACGGAGGTCTTCCCCGATCCAGCTCCTGCAACAACTAACAATGGTCCTTCAGTTATTTTAACCGCTTTTTGCTGCTGCGGATTTAATCCTGCTAAAATTGCTTCTTCACTCATGAATTTTCCCTTCATTAAAAGCTTGCATAACTATTTTATTGTACCAAAAAACTCAGCACCTTTTGGGCAAATTATCTTACTAATTATCGTATTGCTCCAAATTATATTGCTTAATCAATTTGATCAATTTGTCCGCATAATTCGGATCAGTCGCATAACCATCTTGAACTAGGGCATGTGCCTGTTTTTCATAATCTTTAGCTGCCAAAACATGTCGGTATTGCCGATGATTCCAGGTTGTTCCTTTTTGAAAAAGTTCTGCATGAGCTCTAATTGAAGCTTCATATGAATCATAAATTTGAAAACGGGCTTTAACCTCAACCCACTTGCCTTTAACATATTCTTTAGTCGTCAAAACAGCTGAAGTATTAGGATTAGTTCCCTTAACTCCAAATAGGTTGTTGTATTTTTGTGATAAGCTACTTTGACCATAGTCACTTTCTAAACATGCTTGCGCAATCGTGATACTGGGTAGTAAGTCATAACTTTGATCAACTTTTTTGGCAATTGGACCAATCTGTTTAATAAACTGCTTGTGCTGCTTGATAACTTTTTCACGTGCTTCTTTGCGAGCCAATTGCTCTTGACGAATCTGTTCTGATTCAATCGCTTGATTTCGATAATATCGTGCACCAGCTAAAACTACAATTAATAAAAATAAGATAATAAAGGTAGTAATTATAATCCGCCAACTAGATTGTTTTTTACGTTTACGCTTTTTTGCCATGAAATTTTCCTTGCTTTAAAAATCCTGTCTTAAGTATAACCCGACTGCGGGTAATTGTTGATTACTGTAAACAATTTTTAACCAAAAAGTTTTGCTTTGAGGGTTTTTTAGGCAAAAAAAATAGAGCCAATAGCTCTATTACATCATGCGGGCAAGAAGACTCGAACTTCCACGATCTAAAAACGATCACAAGATCCTTAGTCTTGCGCGTCTGCCATTCCGCCATGCCCGCAATACATGTATTACTATACCCTAAAAATCGATTCAGCACAAGGTGTTGCGACCACTTTTTCCTAAAGAATGTACAACAGTATCTAAAAATTGGAGGCACACTAAACAATTACAACAAGCAAAATCATCAATCGTTTAGAAAAAATTGATATCTCAGTGCTATACTGAATAAAGTACTAATTGCGCAGGCTAGCATTAGCTGATTTGCTAAAAATTTGTAAGGAAGTATAAATTTTGAGAGAAAAAATTTTTCGTAAGTGGCATGTTTTTCAAACCATAGCTCAAATGATTTTTTGGATCGCTATTGGGATTTTTACTATAATTAATCCCAATCATCTTATTTTTAAAAAGCGACTGTCTAATGGAGTAATGTGTTTAATGCTTTTAGCAATGCTCATCTTACAATTAACAATATCAAAGCCAGAAAAACGAGACAACCATTGGACACAGCTTAATCACTACCTACAGGTTTTTCTAATCGGTATCACCCTTCAAGGTAGCGTAAGTACCTTTTTAGCATTTGTTCATAAATATCATATTTTAAACTTTAATTTTTGGACTATTTTAGCTACCCTCTATTCTCTTATAATGTACTTGCCACTAGCCCAGCTTGCTCTGGCTAAGATCAAAAACAATTGGGGTCGCATGTTTATGCTGGCATTTGTCATCTTTTCATTTGCGCTTAGTGGACCCACTTTGGCTGGCAACAGTTCTCACTTATACTTACAGCCATTGCAACTGCTAAATAACTCTGGCGTCACGGGAACTATTGCTCTGCTTTTAATCACATTACCAGTAATGCACGAATGGGGATTCGCCAGTCCTCATTTTAAAATAAGTAGGAATGCCGGTCTAGGAGTATTGACATTTATTGTGCTGGTAATCTTTGTTGACATTATGTTCAACAGCTTCAATGTTTCATCATCATTCAAAAACCTCTTCACAGCTTGGGATTTCAAATTCGTCAAAGTCAGTTGGATGTTCACATTAGAAGCTTGCGAAGCCGGTATTGCCGAGGAATGGCTTATGCGTTACTGCATGAGTCGCCTGCTAATGCGGCAATTCAGCAATAGTAAAAATATGATTATGTGGAGTGTCATAGGTAATGGCATACTTTTCGGTCTTTTTCACTTTGGCAATATTGCTGGACAACCTGCTAGTGCAACGTTTGAGCAGATGTTCTCTGTCGCCTCATGGGCATTATTGATGACTGCAATTTACCTGTATACAGATTCTTTGGCAATTAATATGGTTTATCATGGAATCTATGACATGCTGGCATTTTATACCAGCGGCTCAGTTCATGAAGCTGTTCCCGATGCTTTTACTTGGCAGATTGATATTTTACTTTTCTTTATTTATGCCTCTGTTGCCTATTTCCTAATTTCAGGAAAACGCAAAAAGACAATTGAACTAAACTTGGCTAATAATGGGATATAAAGAACATTCTTTATGAAAGTATACAGTCAGAATAACTAATAGATATTAACTAAATAATCTTTGATGAATAATGAAAAAACATGTATTTGCCCGTTCGCAAATACATGTTTTTTATCAAATTCCAAAAATTAAATTATAACTCTTAACCTCTTCCAATAAGAAAATTAATTAACCATTTGTTCATTGACATAGCGTGCATATAATTGATGGTGCTGCATCAAATATTGGTGCGTTCCCTGACCAGTAATTTGTCCGTGCTCAATAAAGTAAATCTGATCAGCATTCACAATCGTTGCTAGCCGATGCGCAATTACCAGAGTTGTTCTGCCCACCATCAATTGATCAAGCGCTTGTTGAACCTTGCTTTCTGATTCAGAATCTAAACTAGCCGTAGCCTCATCCAACATTAGAATCTTAGGATCCCGTAAAAAAGCACGTGCAATCGCAATTCGTTGCTTTTGACCACCAGATAAGTTAATGCCACGCTCACCAATCTTAGTTTCTAATTGATCTGGAAATTCACGCACAAATTGATCTGCATAAGCCAAACTTAAACCATGCCAAAGTTCAGCATCACTTAAACTTTTACCTAAGCCATATTCCAAATTATCGCGAATAGTACCAGAAAAAATTGCACTATTCTGAGACACATAACCAATTTGAGAACGCCAGTTATGTAAATCAACTTCAGCAATATCCTGATCGCCTACCTTGAATTGCCCCTGATCAGGCTGATAGAAACGTTCTAGCAGAGCAAAAATCGTTGACTTTCCGCCACCACTAGGACCAGCAAAAGCAATTACCGTATTGGGCTGAGCGCTAAAAGTAATGCTATGCAAAACTGGTTCACCAGAATGATAACTAAAACTAATATCGTTTGCAGTTAAAGTTTTACCCTCAACATTAATTTTATGATTAGCCAACCCTTCTTTTTCAGGAGCCAGCCTCAGAATAGACTGAATTCGCTCAGTTGAACCCATCGCCTTTTGTAATTGGGAAAAGAATGTCGCAAAGTTGGCTACTGGCTCGATTACATTGAACAAATATAGCAAAAAAGCAACCAAAGTCCCGTTAGATAGGGTTCCTTGACTGATTCGGAAAATGCCATACGCCAAAATTCCAGCAAAGACCGCCATCATGACCGTAGTCATAACTGGCTGCAAAATTGCCTCAACTCGTGCACTTTTAATCCCAATCCCAAAAATTTGGTTAATTAAACCTTGACCACGCTGTTGCTCAAATTTTTCACCATTACTGGCTTTAATCAAACGTACCTCGGATAATTTTTCACTCACATCACCATTAAACTTTGCCGTTGCCGTCTGTAATTTACGCCCAAGGTGGGCCATAATCCGACCTACTGGTAATAAAATCGCTACAACAATTGGTACCAAAACAAACATCAACGCTGCCATTTGCCAATCCATTACAAAGAGAATTATTAATGAAAACAGCAACTGGATTGCCCCAGTAATAAAATTAGGGAATTGTGAAGCAATCAAATCCTTAATTACGCCAGTATCATTGACCAACCGTGAACTACTTTCACCAGCTTTAGTGGAGTCAAAATAGCTTAGTGGTAATTTTAACAAATGTGACCAGAGCTTTTCCCGCAGTCTTTTAACAGCATCTTCACCAAAATAACGCAAAATATAGCCACTAATCGTACCCAAAATTAATTGAGCCACAAAAATAGCGATTAACGCGATTAAAATCGTAAAGTTAAACTTACTAAAACTGCTAGTATCAACTAAATTACGGGTCATAAGTGGCAAAATTAAATTAACACCGCTCGTAATCATGCTAAAACCAATCCCAACAAAAAATAACACTTTTTTCAGTTGTAATTCATTAAGCAGATGGAAAAAATCTTTTAATTTTACGCGATCTAACTCATCTTTACGTGACTTAAACGTCATTACTTTACCGACTTTCTCTTTTTGGTCTTAATTATATTTTCTAAATAAAAAACACTAAGTATACTTGATTAATTATATTGCATCCATATCGTTATGCAAAATTTATTTTGTAACATTAGAATTAATTAACTTAAGTTGACCGCCGCAGCGTCCACATCGGTAACGATACAGATTAACTCGGCGAACCCTAGCATATTTTTGTCCACAACTTTGACAAATATAATGATAATTTGTCTTTTTACAGCGTCTTAAACCAATATCTGGCGTATATCTCAGACCACCAACTTGTTTTAGCAAAACTTGAAAATCACGATCACAATGCCGATATCCCTGTCCTGATAAATGGAGATGATAATGCGTTAATTCATGCTTAATAATCCCAATTAAATCAGTCCGATATTTTTTTGCCAGAAAATGCGCATTAATTTCAAGATGATGATCACTTAAATGATAACGGCCACCAGTAGTTGTCATCCTCGTATTAATTTTAACTTGATGAGTAAATGGTAATCCGAAAAAATCTAATGAATCTTGTTGCACCAAATATTCTAATTCTGCTTGTGTCATTTATCTGAAAAACCGAGCATACAAAGCCGCTTGCCGTTTAGTTTTAATTCTAACTTTAAGTGCTGTTACCAATTTGCGTTTAAGCGGCTTAGCGCCTTCCATCCAAGTACCAGTGAAAACATGAATCGTTTTAGAATCAGCAGAGGGATTACATAAAACCCCATCTGGATAAACCTTAATACCAGTTTTGAGCATTTGAGCTTGATTGTTAGGCTTAGCGCCATACTTATTTTTGAGGATATCAGCAACCGATAATGTGTTAACTCCAGCTAGCTGATGGTCTTTATCAAAAGTAAAATCGCGATCATCATAATAGTCTAGCATGTCCTTAAGTAGCGGATGCCCTTTTTGCGCACCAAAAACTGCAGTAAAAGGATTATCAGAATTTTCAAAGCCAACAAAAGCTCGATTTGCTAGTAATGAATGTAAATTATCTAGTACTAATACATCAGTATCTAAATAAATACCACCCATTTCGTAAACTGCTTTGGCACGAATATAGTCAGATACAAAAGCCCACTTTTTTGCTTGATAAGCTTGCTCAACATACTTATTTTCATGAATATCAAAATTAGTTTCATTCCACTCTATTATTTGATAATCTGGTAAATGTTTTTGCCAAGTTCGCATACAGCGCTGAATATTTTTAGGTTTCGGATTACCGCCAACCCAAACGTAATGAATAATTTTGGGAATCATTTTAACCTCGTTTACAAAAGTTCTTAACTAGTTCAATTATATCTTGATTAAAGTCCAGTTTCAGTAAAAACATTAAGGCCATATACAAGACTAGCATAATCACCGATTTCAAAACCATATTGATAAAAGCGGACGAAGATAGCTGGGGCAACACCATGCCTACTGCTAATACTACTGCAGCAATTAAAAAATACTTCGGGATCTCTTGAAAAGAATACTTAAAATCATATCCATCTCGTACAATCCATAATCGTAAAATTAGCACAACAAATTCCGTTATCAAAATCGCACACATTGCCCCAGTTGCACCATACAGTTGATCCAAGAAAAAGCTCAAAATCACCTCTAAGATCGCACCGATAATTACAGGAAGCGCATAATCACGATCACGGTGATTTGCTAGCGCAAATTGATTAGCGAACACACCACCAGTTGGGATCATAATAATAGTTAAAGTAAAGAAAAACATCAATGGAATCATCGGTGTAAATTTTTCACCAAAAAAGAAGGGCACAAACTCTTTAGTATTAGCCATAATCACCACTGCAAACATAGTTCCGAGCCAAACTGTGGCTTCCAATGATTTTTTTAAAACAACTCGCTGCTCTTTTTGACTTTCACTAGCCATTTTGGGCATAATCACCAAAGAAATGCTAGTAATCACGCCTAAAACCATATTAGAAATTCGCTGTGAGTTATCATAATATGCTACTTGAGTGGAGTTTTGAAAAAAACCTAAAATCGGCTTATCAAGAGAAGTGTAGATTTGCGTGGCGATTTGCGGAATTAACAACGTAATGATGGTTTTGACCGTTGTTTGAAATTGATAAAAATGACCTACTGGCCGATCTACATAACGATGGATTTCAAACCAAAAAACTAGTGAACCAAGCATAGTCGATACTGACATAATTAACATGTACTTCCATAAGTCCGTTGGCTGCTTGACCCATAATAAAATTAGCACCACAGAAACCAATTTAACAGCAGTATTCTTTAATACTACCCGACCAAATTCTGCTAATCCTTGAAAAAACCAGGAAATATCGACCTGGGCTGAAATAAGGTATGGCACCATTAATAATAAATACTGCCAATATTTGATCCTGAAAAAGCTAGCAACCGTTACCACAATTATAATAGTAGCAATCCCTGCCAAAGCTTGAAAGTACCACAATCCCCAAAAGGCTTCAGTTAATTGCTGACGATTACCAAAAGCACGCTTTTGAGAAATCGTTCGCATCCCAATATAAGAAACTGATAAGGTACAAAAAATCATCAAGAATTGCACAGTGTTATTGACATTGCTGTATATCCCATAAGTTTTTGGACCCAGTATTCTTGACAAATATGGCACTGTAATTAGCGGCACTAACACAAGAAAAATCTGGTAAACTGCATTATATAAGATATTTAAAAAAGTTTTTTTCACAGTTTTCCCTCTAAAAATTACTAGTCAGGTAGTTAAAGATATCCTCGCAATAATTGGAACTATCAACTTGGTTAGTTAATGCTAACCAGTATTGCCTTAGCGATTCATATTTTTTCTGATTTTGTGGCAATTGCTGCAGACTTTGAACTAGCTCCATTTGATTATTAACACACGGTCCAGGAACAACCTGCTGATAAGGTCCAATTAGTAATCCACGAACTTTTTCATATTGCGGTAGATAATTGGTTAAAAAGATGATTGGCCGATCTAAATGAAGATAATCAAAATAAATCGAGGAAAAATCGGTCATCAAAAAATCGGTTGCACCTAATAATTCATATAAATCAATATCATTAGCAAATAAATAGTCATTTTTCAAGAGCGCAAAATTAGAATAGCTACTAGTTAACTGTTCAACTAACTGCATTTCGTAAGGATGTAATTTAATGATTAAATATTGGTGCCGCTTTTTAAGAGCGTCATTCAATGCTGCCGCATCAAAATCCGACAAACCCAAAAAATTTCCATTCTTAATTGCCTCTATCAGCTGCTCATCAGCTAATTCTTCACGAAAAGTTGGCACGTATATTCCTAGCTCAGCTTGTTCATCATGTTGGTTAAACAAATCTTTTAAAATTTGTTGTTTAGCAACTGCCGCTTGCTGCAGAGCATCCCATCGCGGAAAACCCAACTGCTGATACTTAGGAGCGCTAATCGGAATACAAGCGCTCATCAACGTTTCGTATAAATCAGAACTTGAGCAAACTACATCTGTTGTCTTAAGCCATAATCTTGTATTACGACGATTATCTTTAGCTTGAGTATTATAAGCAGCTAGACCCATGCGCTTGAGCGGAATTCCATGCCAAAACTGTAAATTTACTTGCCTTTTGTGTACCTTAAATGGTTGGTGAGTCGTTAACACAAATTTAGCCGCGCCAATTTCATACCAAGTTTGCCAAGATAAGTGAGCAGATGGCCACGGTTCAACTAGTGTAACCGTATATTCTGGGTGTGCATTTTTTAGATATTTGGCAAATAGATACCCATTAGAGCCAGACCTTCCCGAACCATTTAGCACCACAATTTTTGTTGCTTTTATTTTGACAAAACGTGCACAAAATTTCATCAAACTTAAATAGAGCCGAAATAAAAAACTTTTCATTAACTAACTTCCTAAATAATCTATTAACTTAAGAGTACAAAAAAAGCCTGAGCAAACTCAAGTACTTTTATGATATTTTTTATTTTTTTAAACTTAAAACTGTACCAGGTAAGTTTGCATTTGTTATTTCTGTGACTATTTACTAAAATTAATCTAGTAAAAATAATTAAGGAGTATCCGTCGTGAATTCTGAGCAAGCATTTTCTGCCATTCCACTTTATAAAAAAATCTATCTTGATTTGAAACAACAAATTACTAATGGTAGCCTCAAGCCACAACAAAAATTACCTAGTGAGCATTTTCTCTGTCAAAATTATCAAGTCAGTAGAATTACTGTACGCAAAGCATTGAAACTACTAGGTGATGAAAAATTAATCGTCTCAGTTCAAGGTAAAGGTTCGTATGTTTCTTCTACAAAGATGACGGGTAAGTTAAACCGAGTTCAAGGATTCTCAGAATTTGCCGTTTCACGCGACAAAGCCAGTAAACAAACAATTCTTAAACGAGAAATCTTAAAAAATCCTGCAATTGCTAAAGCATTGCTTCTACCTGAACAAGCAGATTTAATTTATATTAAACGGTTATTTCAAGTTGACGAAGTTTCAATTGCAATTGATGAAGCCTGGCTTTCAGCAAAACACTACCCTGATCTGCTAGTCAATATCAATGAGCAGACACCACTTTACGAATACCTTGAAAACAAATATCACGAAATTGCCACCAGTTCCCATCGTGAAATTAATAGTGTTTTACCCTCATCCACACAAAAAGAACTGCTTAGTCTGACTAAAACAGTTCCTTTATTTGAAGTCGAAAAGCTGGCTTACGATCAGTTTAAGCAGCCACTGGAATATTCACACTATGTGGTTCGCGGCGATAAAATGACTTATACTATCGACTCGACTTCTGATAGCCATATTCACTTAAATGATAAGTAATAATTAGTTAACTCCATGAGCCATCATCTAAAACAAAATGATCATTGCCAAGATTGATCATGGCTTTAGCTTCATATTGTTTTCTGGTTGCCTGATAATTAGGCAGCTTTTTATTTTGTTCTGCAATTGGATTCGTAGTAGGAATGGCAGCTAATAAACTCTTAGTATAGGGGTGAGTTGGATGAGCAAAGATTTCTGCAGTTGGACCCGATTCAACGATATGACCTAAATGAATTACTCCAAGATGACTTGAAATATGTTTGACCATTGCCAAATCATGGGCTATAAATAGCATTGCACTTCCAGTTTCTTGCTGAATTTTTTGCAGCAAATTAACCACTTGTGCCTGAACAGAAACATCTAACGCCGAAATTGCTTCATCAGCAATAATTAGCCTTGGACGCATAATTACCACGCGAGCAATCCCAATTCGCTGTCTTTGCCCTCCAGAAAGTTCTCTTGGATAACGATTAATAAATGAACTATCCAGTCCTACCACTTGCAGCATATCTACCACACGTTGCACTTTTTCATCATCAGTCAATTCAGGAAAATGAATATCTAGTCCCAATTTAATAATTTCGCCAACTTTTTTACGCGGATTTAAAGACGACATCGGATCCTGAAAGATCATTTGCATATCTTTGCGCAACTTCGTTGTTTGAACTTTAGTAAGCTTACCAGCAATTGGCATCCCTTCAAATGAGACTTCACCACTAGTTGGTTGGTACAAACGGATAATTGATCTGCCAATCGTAGTTTTTCCACTCCCCGATTCACCTACTAAACCATAAGTTTCGCCACCCTTAATATTAAAAGAAACATCATCAACGGCTTTAACAGTTTTTTTATTTGCCATCGGAAAGTATTGCTTCAGATGGCGCACTTCAAGAATATTATCAGTCATTTAGATCAGCTTCTTTCATTTTTCGGATACGCTTTTGCAAGATTGCTGGAACCGCTACTTTAGGTGCACGTGAATCAAGTAACCAAGTTGCCGCATAATGATGATCATTGATCTTAAACATTGGTGGTTCTTGTTTAAAATCTACATTTAATGCATAAGGATTACGTGGTGCAAAGGCATCACCAACAATTGGTTGAGTCAAGTCAGGGATCGTTCCTGAAATTGTCGGTAATACAGACACATCTTCATTAATATCTGGTACAGATTCAAGTAGTCCCCAAGTATAGGGATGCCTTGGATCAAAAAAGATATCTTTACTTGTACCTGTTTCAACAATCTTGCCAGCATACATCACATTTACATAGTTAGCAATGTTAGCTACCACTCCCAGATTATGAGTTATAAAAATTACTGACAATTGTCGATTGCGCTGAATTTCTTTAATTAAGTTCAAAATACGAGCTTGAATTGTCACATCGAGACCAGTAGTTGGCTCATCACAAATCAATAATCTTGGATCCCCAGCTAATGCAATTGCAATTACAATTCTCTGCCGCATACCACCAGAGAGTTGGTGCGGGTATTGGTTTTGGACAACCTTTGCATTATGAATTCCAACTGTCGTAATTAGATCCAAAACCCTTTTGTTTATTTCCGTTCGCTCAAGTCGTGGATTAGCTGCCTTAACAGCTTCAGCAATTTGTTGCTTAATTCTCATTGTTGGATCAAGAGAGGTCATTGGATCTTGAAAAACCATGGCAATTTCTTTGCCTTTAATTTGATTTTGCAGAACTTTAGATTTAGTTTTAAGCAAATTAATCGTTTTTTGTCCTGCAGCTGTTTGATAGGTAAAGTTGATAGCATCCGCGCTAACAGATTGATTAGCCTCTGGCTGTCCCATAATTGGTTTAACACTAGCAGATTTACCGCAGCCAGATTCACCAACTAAAGCAACAGTCTCCCCCTGTTTAACTTGATAACTAATTCCCCTAACAGCCTGAACATCACCACGGTCAGTATGGTAAACTACTCGTAAATTTTTTATTTCTAAAACAGTTTGTTTCATCATCTCACCTAGTTTCCTTCAATCGCATCGCGCAAGCCATCGGCAATTATATTAAATGTCAACATAATTGCTGCTAAAAATAGCACCGGGAAAATCACCATATATGGATAAACAATTGCTTGAGTGTAGCCATCATTAATCATTGTCCCAAGTGATGCTAAAGGTGCAGGGACTCCCAACCCAATAAAGGCCAAAAAGGCTTCCAAGAAAATAGCATTAGGTACAGACAACATGAAAGTGGTAATAATTTGTCCGAGCGCATTAGGCAAAATTTGTGAAAAAATAATTTTTAAATTACTTTCCCCCATAGTTCTAGCAGACAAAACGTACTCACTAGTTTTCAATTCCAAGACTTGTGCACGTACAATTCGGCTCATATTAATCCAACCAACTAATACCATGGCCATAATGATACTAACTAATCCTGGCTTCATTACTAAAACCAGCAAAGTAACAATAATAATCATTGGTATGGTGCTTAGAATTTCAGTAATCCGCTGCATAAATAGATCAACTTTACCGCCAAAATAACCTGAAACTAAGCCAAAGCTAGTACCAATTACCAAATCAATTATCATGGCAACCATAGCCACTTCTAAAGAAACTGAAGTACCTGCTGCTACCCGGACAAAAATATCTCGACCCAGATTATCCGTACCAAACCAGTGTCCTTTCATTCCAGGTGCTAAATTCGAATCACTAGGATAAGGAGTATTAGGTGAAAATCGACTAAAGTGTGGCGCCAAAAAAGCAATTAAAACGATTATAATTAATACAAAGACACTAATGACCGCTGCCTTATTTTTTAAAAAACGTCGCCAAACTAACTGACCAAAAGAATATGACTTACCTGCATAATGATCAGATGTGGTAGATTTAGGAGCAAATTCGAAATCAGTCTTTTCATTATTGTTCATCTTACTCACCCTCATCCAATCTAATTCGTGGATCAATTAAGCCATACAAAATATCAACTACTAGCATAATTCCGATAAAAAGCAGTGCATAAAAAAACGTAATACCCAAGACAACGTTATAGTCATTTGCTTGAATTGCACTAATATACAAGGTCCCTAATCCTGGAATTGCAAAAGCTTTCTCGATTACCATACTACCAGCAATTAAATCGATCATTAATGGTGCTAAAACAGTAATCACAGAAATTAAAGTATTTCGTAAAACGTGATGACCGATTAATTGATATTTTTTAATTCCCTTAGAATCAGCCAAACGATAATAATCAGAATTCATGATTTCAACCATATCGTTACGGACATATTTTTCAATACTTGCCATCGTAAATGTACTCAAAGCCACAGTTGGCAAAATACTGGATAAAAATGGCTGATTAGGTTGATAAGTGCTTGGGAAAAACATCAATTTGTAAGAAAATAACAAAGAAATAATTAGTGCAACTACAAAGTTTGGTAAACTAATTCCTAAAACTGATACTCCAGTCATTAAGTTATCCCAAATGGTATTTTGCTTTAAAGCAGCAACAACACCCATTAAAAAACCAGTAACTGCTCCTAAGGCAGTAGCTTGCAGCCCAATTTGAAGTGACACAGTAAAATGTTGCAAAATCATGGTTGTTACTGGTGTATTAACTTGAATTGAATATGACACTCCAAAATCACCAGTTAGCATATTCTTCAAATAATTCACAAATTGCAACCAGACTGGTCCGTCTAAGCCATATTTATGATAAAGTGCTGCAACTTGAGCATGGGTCATTTTTTCATCATTAAACGGTGATCCCGGCATGACCTTTTCCATCATAAACAGAATTAAAGTAATCAAAAATAAGGTAACAATTGCAATTAGAATTCTTTTTAAAACATATTTTTTCAAATTCATCCCTTCTAACTATTTAATATAATAATGGAGCTGAGATTAACTCCCAGCCCCGATTAAAAATTCCTTGATTTCTATTTAATTGATGCATATTTAAAGACAAATGGTACACCAGCAATGTGCATCTCTAAGCCTTTAATATTAGGTCTAATTAAAATCGGATAACCATTTTGGTATAGCGGTGGACAAGAAGCGCTGTTAATTAAAACATTATTAGCTTTAAGGAGCTTGTCATAGCGCTTAGCCTGATTGGTCATTTGATTAGAATCAGCTAACAGTTGATCAAATTCTGCATTTGACCAGCGACCATAGTTACTATCATTTTTGGATTGGTACATACTTAAAATCGCTGTTGGATCAGCATAGTCAGGTCCCCAACGAGTAAGGGTTGCATCATAATTGGCCTTCATCATCTTATCAACCCGTGTCTTCTTAGAAACCTGTTGCAGATTAACTTTCATCCCTGGCAAATTCTTTTCAATTTGCGCTTTAATATAAGCTGCCACGTTCGCATAAGAAGGATCACTATCATCATAAAGTAGCGTAAACGATCTTAGTTGTGTACTTGACTTAGCTTTCTTCCAATAACGCTTAGCCTCAGTAGGTGAATATTGTGAATAATTTGTCGTTGACTCATCTGCAAAATCTTTACCAGTTTTAGGATTGGTAACTAAATCCTTCATAACCATTGAATGGGTTGGAACAGATCCGTCTTTTAGAATATGTTTTGTTATCTCTTGGCGATCAATACTTGCAGAAATTGCCTTACGTAAATCAGCATTATCTAAGCCAGGCTTTTTAACATTAAACATTACATATTGGGTAAAATTACCAACCTTATTCTTAAAGCCTTTATCCTTGCGATACTTAGAAACCAATTGACCACTTAAGTGAACATAATCGGCACTACCATTTTGATAAGCTATTGCTGCCTTTTCAGGATCAGTAATCACATTAAGCTTAACTTCTTTGATGTTAACGTTCTTAGCATTCCAGTATTTAGGATTTTTTACTAAATTAACGTTATTATCGCCTGACTTCCAATCTTTTAATTGGTAAGGTCCCTCATATACAAGATGCTTAGAATCTTGAGCAAACTTCTTACCTACCTTTTTAAAGTATTGATGATTGACTGGCGAAAAAGCGCTAAACGCCAATAATTTAGATAGGTATGGCACTTCCCTATCGAGTTCAACTACTAATGTTTTCTTATCTTTAGCTGAAACACCTAATGATTTTACCGGCTTTTTTCCTGCCACAATAGCATCTGCATTTTTAATTCCAGCAGCGCCTGGCTGAAAATTGAACGCAGAAGCAATCTTAGGATCAGCTAGACGTCGCCAAGAAAAGACAAAGTCATCAGCTGTGACTGGATCTCCATTTGACCATTTGGCATTCTTACGAATAGTGTAGGTCTTAGTCAAGCCATGATTACTGCTTTTTACTTTTGAAGCTAAGGCTAATTCTGCTTTTCCCTTAGGATCAATTGTATAAAGTCCTTCATTAATATTATCAACTACAGTAGATGAAGTATTTTGATATGCTAATACTGGATCAAGTGAGTCAACTGGCACATCTTGAACGACCGTTATTTTGCTTTGCTCTTTATTACTTGAATTGGAATTGTTCTGACAACCTGTTAACAGCATGCCAAAGCAAGCCAACGTAGCCGTAGCAAATATTGCTCTTTTTTTCATAATCTCCCTCTTTTCTAAAATGATTTTTGATGTCCAAAGCCACCAGAAATCTTGCAAGTAGCTGCTGCACTCTTACTAGCTGCCACAGCTGCTTTACATAAATCTGGTTCATCCAAATAGGAAACTAAAAAACCAGCGATAAAGCTGTCACCAGCTCCCATGGTATCAGTTACCGTAATACTTTGAGCTGGTTGATAATATCCACTTTCAGCATTGAGCAAAAAAGCGCTGTTCGAACCGCGAGTTATGACTATAACTTCTGGTCCTAATGTTAAGCAAGATTTCGCAAAAGCTTCAGCCTCTTGATCACTTAAATCAGCTCCAGAGAAAAAAGCATAATTAATATTAGGTAAAACTTGCTTTAAATAATGCTCCTTGCGACAATCAGAAAAATCAAATGCTACTTTAGTTACATCATGTAAGTCTGACAAATAATTTTCTAAACTGGCATAAATCCCAGTATGGACAACATCGAATTTTTTGATTTCAGCAAAATCATCTGGTGTCAGCTGCAAAGCTAATAAATGCTGTACAGAATTTTTTGGTCCTGCCTGAAATTCACGCTCACCATCGTTAATGACAACTCTTGGCTGAGCTGTAGGTGCATAAGCTTTACGACAATTCACTAACTCAACCTGTTCTTGTTTTAGCGATTCATTAATGTGGGTTGCACGATCATCATTGCCAAAGATTCCCAAATATGCTGCAGTAGTTGCACCTGCTCTTTTAGCATCGACTGCAACATTAACACAATTTCCACCAGGAAAATATATTTTTTGCTGGATATAAGTATCAGCAACATTATCCCCAATTGCAATTAGTTTCATGGATTACACCTTTAATAGTCCAAATGCCACATGTAACGACGAGCTTCTAGTGAATGTCCACGATGATATTCAAACCCTTCTGCTAGCTGCCTATATACAACACCAGACAAAATTTGAGAATAATAATCTCTAAAGTCTTCCGCAATTTCATGCATATCAAAATCAGCATTATCAATAACATAAACTTTTTGACTATGTTGCTTAGCAAAATCAACTACGCGTTGATCCATTTCTCTAGAAACACCCATACCTTCACAAATAATAAATGGTACGTCGTAATCTGTAACTTCGAAAGGACCATGGAAATATTCGGCTGAATTAATATAGCTACTATTAATCCATTGCATTTCCTGTAGCCAGCATGCTGAAAACGAATAAGTTTCACCAGCATTAATTCCTGAACCAACAGCATAGATCAATTTCTCGCGCTTTAATTCGCTAGTCCATTGATCCGTAATTGATTTATATTGTTTACGCGTGCGAGCTGCAATCGTTTCTAAGTCATCTAGACCCTTTAAACCTTGGTCATATTTAGCATCTCCAGTTAGTTCTTTCAAAAAGCCAAATGTAAAACCGTACAATACTCCAGTATTTAAATCTGCAGCATCTGTACCCTTACCCCAACTATAGTGCAAAGTATAATCTGCAGCTTTTTCCAAAGCGGAGTCTGCTGTAAAGGTAATTGCTACGGTCATTGCTCCCTTTTGTTTAGCAAACTTGGTAGCTTCAACTGTTTCAGGAGTACTTCCAGAATGTGAACAGGTCACTACTAAACTGTGCTTGCCTAAATCATGGGGATCACGACTAATAAATTCACGAGCAGGCAGAATTGTAGCCGGAACATCACATTCGCGACCTAAAATATATTCTGCTGGCTGCATAAATGCTAAAGAACCTCCACAGGCTGCAAAATAAACATGATTAATGGGCATAATCTTTTTTGTTGCAGCAACTGCCTGCTTAATTTCTTGTTGATATTCTTTCTTCATAAATAATTCCTTTCTAATTACTTGTTATATGATGTTATATAATAAGATAGTAGTATTATTTTAATCTGTCAAGCTTTTTTTAAAAAATATTTCATATAATATCCAGACTAATTAAGGGAATCACTTTTTACTAGCTGTATGGTATTGAATTAAAGGTTATGTTCACAACAAAAAAGCTTTCACAAGTTTGTGAAAGCTTTTTTAAATTTATTAATTTTTGTTTTATCTTTTACGACAAATGTTTACCGATTTGATTACCAATAAGTGATAAGGTAAAACAAACCACAAAGTACAGCACCGCTAATGCCGCAAACATTGGTAAAATGTAGTTGGCATTTTGCCCATAAATAACTTGAGCATGCTGCATCATCTCGGGTACCACAATAATTGTCGCTAAGGATGTATCTTTGATCAACGAAACAAATTGACTAATAATCGTGGGAATCATATTCTTATACGCCTGCGGAAGCACCACATGCCACAAAGCCTGGACGAAAGTCATCCCAGTTGAACGTGCGCCTTCCAGTTGCCCCGGATCAACAGATTGGATACCTGAGCGAACTATTTCGGCTAACATGCTTGATTCAAAAACGGTCATGGCGATAATCGCTGCAGGAATGGTTTCCGGTCTTAAGCCAAAATTCGGTAAGCCAAAATAAGTAAAGAAAATAATCAACAACAGCGGTACATTGCGGACAATATCGACAATAAAACCAACAATTTTTGACAAATACTTAATCTTAGAATAGCGAATTATTCCTAAAATTGAACCAAAAATAAAACTTAAAATAACAGAAATTACAGAAATATAAATCGTTACCCAGAGGCCCATTAACAAAAAACGTATATTAAGCCACGAAAACGCGTTAATCCAGTTTTGCATTGTTTGTCCTCCTTAACTAAGCTTCTTCTCTAAGTGCTGCATATAATAACTGATTGGTAAGGTGATAATCAAATACAGTACCCCTACTACCAAATAGGTATTAATCGTATCAAAAGTAGTTGAAGCAATTGAGTTAGCCTGATACATCAGATCAAATCCAGCTACAAAAGCTAGCACTGATGAATTCTTGACCAAGTTGACAAATTGATTACCTAAAGGCGGAATCACAATCTTGAAGGCTTGCGGTAAAATAATATACCGCATCGCCTGCCAATAGGTCATCCCTGTCGAACGTGCACCTTCCATTTGACCAGCACTAACTGATTGAATCCCTGAGCGAATTGTTTCAGCTATAAAAGCGGATGTATACAAAGTTAATCCGATTGTACCAGCTGTAAAACCATTAATCTTTACCAAATACATTGGAATCACCAAGTAGAAGAACATTGTAACTACCAGCAGTGGCACATTACGAAAAATTTCTACATAGGCATGCCCAATTATTCGGGCCACCTTATTAGGCAGCACTTCCATAATGGCAAAAACAGTACCAATTATCAAACTAAAAAATAACGCAATTATACTAGAAAGGACTGTCCAGCCCAATCCAACTAATAAGTCATTACTAAAATGGGTAAAAATATTAATCATCGGCGATACAGCTCCTTATATTTAAAACCGGGAACATTGCCAAACCATTTTTTAATTAACTGGTTATATTCACCATTATGTTGCATTTCAAGGACTGCTTTATCAACAGCCTTAGTAAATGAGGATTGCCCCTTATTTACTGCTACACCATAAGGCTCATAGGTAAATGTGCCACCTCTAACTTCATAACCTGGGTTTTCAACTGCTAATCCCATTAAAATACCATTATCACTGGTCAAAACATCACCTTGACCAGACTTCAAAGCATTCATTGCCTGAGCATAATCTTGTAATTCAATTACTTTAGCTTTAGGAGCAACTTTCTTAATATTGGCAACATTATTAGCTCCTACGACACCAATAACGGTTTTACCTGCCAAATCCTTAGTAGACTTTATCTTGGAATCTTTGGGTACTAACAGCGACTGACCTGCACTAAAATATGGTTTAGAAAAAGTAATCATTTTTTTACGTTCAGGTGTAATTGATAAAGTAGCAATTACCGCGTCAATATTATTATTTTTTAATAGCGGTATTCTAGATTGTGAAGTAGTAGTAACAAACTCGGCTTTACCCTTAGGCCCCAATATGTGCTTGGTAATGTGCTTGGCCATATCTACATCAAAGCCCTTTTGCTGACCATCACGAACATCTATTAACCCAAATAATTTAACATCACCTTTAACACCCCAGGTAATAGTATTGGATTGCCGCACATTATTTAAAACAGACTGATCCTTGTTATTTCCACATCCAGTTAGAAACAAGATACTAAACAACAAAGGAAATAGCCAGAATTTCTTTTTCATGATTGGCCTCCTTAATGGTCGATAATTTTACTTAAGAATTGTTGTGCCCTTTCTGTCTTAGGTTGCTTGAAGAAGATATCACTATCGTCATCTTCAACTACTCTACCTTGATCCATAAAGATTACTCGATTAGCAACTTCTTTAGCAAAGCCCATTTCATGAGTAACAATTAGCGAAGTCATGCCACTATCATTAGCCACTTTCTTGATAACCTGCAAAACATCATCAATCATTTCAGGATCAAGAGCAGAAGTTGGTTCATCATATAAAATGAGCTGTGGTCGCATTGCTAGCGTTCGCGCAATTGCTACACGTTGCTTTTGTCCACCAGAAATTTGTGCAGGCATATTGTGAGCCCACTTTTCTAAGCCGACCATCTTAAGCAGCTCCATAGCCTGCTCTTCATTTTCTTTTTCAGGCAGATGGCTAACTATACGTGGTGCTAGCATAATATTTTCTAGCACGTCTTTATTTTTATAAAGATTAAAATGTTGAAATACCATTCCAACATCACGTCGCAAAATGTTAGGGTCAGTCTTAGGATCAGAAAGATCATGATTATTAACAATCAATTTACCTTCTTGGAATGATTCTAATCCATTAACTGTTCGAACCAGTGTACTCTTTCCTGAACCAGAAGGCCCAATCAAAACAACGGTTTCACCCTTGTCAATTTCTAAATTAATGTCGTGCAAAGCATGGAAATGACCATAATACTTTTGCACGTTATGGAATTCTATCATCGACATTTTATCACTTCTTTCATAATTTTTTTGGTTACGCCGACTTCTATTTTACTATACCGATAAAGAATTTAGAAAAATATTCTCTTTTTTTAATAAAAAATTATATTATTTTTATAATTATTAGTCACCAAAAAAGCCTTGACGCAGACGCATCAAGACTTAAGCTGTTGTTTAATTGTTAAATTTTATTCATTAATATCTTTACTTGGAGTTCGCTTGCCAAAGTTTAAAGCTAACATTACTCCAATAATTGCTAGAACTAAAGTAAAGTACAGTCCATAATGAACACCATTAGTAAACTTAGCTGCGACATTGGCACCTGAATAAGCATTTTGTCCCCAGCTCAAAAAGCTCGTAGCTAAAGCAGTAGCAACGGCACCAATAATTTGCTGCATTGTATTCAAAATCGTACTACCATCAGCAGATTCCGCGCCCTGCAGTGAATTTAGCGCGTGTGTTTGAGCTGGCGACATTGCCAGCGGACAACCAATCATTAAAACAATATGAGCAGCAATCACATAACCTAGTGATGAATTGCTATTAGAAAAAATCAACATTACGATTCCGATAACCGCAATCACAAAACCGGCTACTGCTGGCTTTTTAGCACCAAACGAATCATACAAGCGACCAGCAAATGCTGAAACGATCGCATTGATAATACCACCAGGTAACATAATCATTCCCGTTATCGCAACTGGTAATGATAAACCTTTTTGCAAATATTGTGGCAATAAATACATCGCCGATAAAATAATGGCAAAATCAATCATCACTCCGCATGCTCCCAAAGCAAAAGCACGCTGATTGAAAACATGAAGATTCAAGACTGGTTCACTTAAACTGAGTTGCCGTTTGGCATAAAGCACCAAAACGATCACTCCGATAATCAACAGACCAATAATTACTGGTGAAGTCCAGCCTAATTCACTCGCTAGACTCACACCCATTACTAGGGCTGAAAAACCAACAATAGATTCAATTACTGACAACAGATCAATCTTGGGTTTGGTCAATTGACCCACATTTTTCAAAGCAAAAATCGCTAAAATTAATGCAATTACTAAAAAAGGTACAAACATCCAAAAAACGTAGTTCCAGGATAAAGCTCCTAACACAATCCCAGTTAAAGTTGGCCCAATTGCGGGAGCCAGCATAATTACTAATGCGCAAACTCCCATGGCTGTACCCAATTTTTGTGGTGAAAAAATTAGCATCGCAACTGTGAACATTAACGGCAAAATTAACCCGGTTCCAATACCTTGAATCATTCTACCAGTTAACAAAATCGCGAAGTTAGGTGCCATTGCCGAAACAATAGCTCCAACGATAAAATCAACCAAACCAAAAATCACAATTTGTCTAGTAGTAAACCATTTTGATAAAACGCTTGAAAATGGCAAAATAATGCCAATTAATAGCATATAGCCTGTAACTAGTAGCTGAACCTGCGAGGCACCAACATTAAATTCTTTCATTAACTGTGGTAAAGCAATATTCAGAGATGTTTCTGAAAGCATCCCCACAAATGCACCAATCAACATGCTGGACATGACTAGCCACGGCTTTTCAACCTTGACAATTGCATCCATTTTTTTCATTTAATAAACTCCTCCTATGCGCTCCATTTTCGAGCGACTCGATTATCATAGCAAAACAAATTTTTTTGTGTAAGTTTGATAGCACTTCCAAAATAAAAAAAGTTAGTTTACACTATTTTAAAAGGAGAGAATTATGGAAAAAACTGAAAAATATCAATTGCTTGTTAACCAAGCTCGCAGCTTACTTGAGAATGAACATGATCTAATCGCCAATATGAGTAACATTAGCGCTCTACTATTTACTTTACCAAATGTCAGCTATGCTGGATTTTATCGCTATCAAAATCACGAGCTAATTTTGGGACCATTCCAAGGACCAGTTGCTTGCATGCATATTGCGCTTGGCAAAGGAGTTTGCGGTGTTGCTGCCAAAACTCAAAAAACGCAAATCGTATCTAACGTTCATAAATTTGCTGGACACATTGCCTGCGATGCTGCTACTAATTCGGAAATTGTAGTTCCAGTAATCAAAGATAATCAGCTGATTGCGGTCTTAGATCTTGACAGTAACGACTTTAATACCTTTGATGAAATAGATGCCAAATTCTTGGAAAAAATTGCCCAACTAGTCGTAAAATAAACGGGGAATTGAACCGATTTTTAATACAAGCAAAAAGCCTAGCTAAAACTAGGCTTTTTTAATTAGCTAATTTTCAGAATTGATATCACTTAACAAAAGCAGTCTTTTTAACATACTTATTCTTACCTATCTTGTAGAATTTCTTTCCTGAGATTTTTGTCAGATTACTTTCTGTATTAACTTTGGTCCCCTTTTTAAGTTTTTTCTTGGATATTACTTTGCCCTTTTTATTATAAACACGAGCATTATGCTGCAACTTTCTTGAAACTTTAGGCTGCTTTTTAGTAAGACAACTACCATTAATCCAACCCTGGCCTGAAATGTACATTCTTTGCGTAGCATTATAATACGTAATAGTCTTAGTTACTGTAACTTTTTGCTTTGAAGTAACAGTTGATGCTTTATCCGTTTCAGTATGATCAGTTGGCCACTGATAAGTTGGACCATTCTTTTTAACATAATAAGTTATTTTAGCATTCGAAATTTGTGGATCATATTTCGTTAAATCATAATCAACAATTCTTTTATCAAGAGTTTGATAATAATCGTGGGCTGTAGCATAAGTTCCGGTCAACGCCTTAGTCACATCATGAAAAGTTGGTGCATTTTCAATCCAAGTTTTTTGATAAAACAATGGATCAGTAGAAATGCCATGACGTAATTTAGTTCCATTATCATTAAATGAATCATTGAAAGTCGCATATTTTCTAAAATCAGCAGTTATATAATAACTATTACCGTTGGCATCTTCTTCTCGAGTTTTCTTAGCATATTTATCACCTGTCCACGTATCATTAGCTTTCATACCAAATAAGTTATTGGCATTAACCGCTAACTCAGATTGTCCCCAGTTTGATTCAACAATTGCTTGGGCCAACATTACTGATGGATAAACACCATATTTTTTAGCTGATTTTTCTGCCTGAACTGCCGCAACATCTAAAAATTCTTCTTGTTGATCAGTTAACAGAGCTGTTTTGGATTTTGACGAAGCTGAGTCTGCCAAAGCTATTTGACTAACATTAAATGGAGTAGCTGCTACAAAAATTGCTGCTGCTACCAGACTAGTTATTATTTTTTTCATAATTAAAACACCTTCCATATCTACTCTGGAAATAGCTCATTGATTCTATTTTCATCAAAGCCGAAAAACCAAGTTAATAAAAATCCACCTAAATACGCAATTAGCATGGCAATGATAAATTGTAATTGCTGACCAGGTTGAATAATCAATAATCCAAAGATTCCTGATACACCTTGAGACACTGTCCCTAAGTGAAACAATGATGCTGCAACACCACCAAAACCAGCACCTAAACAAGCGGTAATAAATGACTTACCTAATGGTAAAGTTACAGCATACATTAGTGGCTCGCCAACACCTAAAATTGCAACTGGGATTGAACTCATTGCCAATTTTTTAAAGCGCTTATTTTTACTTCTAAAATACAAGGCTAGTCCAGATCCTACTTGACCACCACCGGCCATTGTTATGATTGGCAGCAAATAATTGATACCATGCGTTGGCCCCGTTGGGTCGTTTAACATTACATGGATTGGCGTTAAAGCCTGATGCAACCCAACTGATACTAAACCTAAGAATGAAGATGACAGAATATAGCCACCAATCCAACTGAGCTTAGTATACATAAAGTCCATTACAACATATATGATATTAGTTAACCAACTACCAAAAGGCTGCAAGAATACCACGGATACTAGACAACAAAAGACAAGCGTTAAGATAGGTGTAAAGAAAGTATCTAAAATATTTGGCATCCAAGTTCTTATCCATCTTTCAGTTAGAGCAATAAAAATACCCATAAATAACGCAGTCATCAACCCGCCAATTCCTGTAACATACGGTTGATTAGTAATTGGCATCGAAATAGCTAATGAGGCCAAAGGAAATGACGGGATTCCACTTAAACAAAAAATACCGCCAATCCCACCTAAAATTGCTGAACCCTTGAATTCCTTTGCAGCATTCATTCCAACAAAGACGGGTAAAAAGGCAAATAGTCCCCAGCCAATAGTCTTAATGGTTATATACCACCAATCATTAGCAAAAGCATTACCTGTCTGATAATCAATTACGTTAGTTATTCCGTTAACTAGTCCTGCAGCAATAATACCTGGTAGTAATGGAACAAATACATTGGCAATATGGTGTAATCCTCTTTGAAGAGGTTTATCATGCTTAGCCTTTTGTGTAGCCTTATTCTTCTGGGCTTGTACTTTAACATCATCTAAATTGCCAACATCATCGTCGTCTTGTCCCAAGTCCAAATTAGCCAAAGCAGAAAATTCTGCCGCCACTTTAGCTACCTTCCCAGGTCCAAGTACAACTTGCAAATCATTATCTTGACTAACAACACCCAAAACACCATCTGTACTCTTTAGTTCATCAATATTAGCCTTAGATTTGTCAATAAGAGTTAGACGCAAGCGAGTCATACAAGAAATAACTGCTTTTACATTTTCTTTACCTCCCACTGAATCCAGAATTTTTTTGGCTAAAATTTGTTCGCTATCTTTCTTCATTGTAGTTACCCTTTAATTTAATTGATCTAAAGCCCAACCATAAGCATTTGGTGCAACTTTAGTCCAGTAAGTCCAATTGTGATTATCGCCAGAATCCTTAACGAACTTAACATTAACATCATTAGTCTCTAGCTCTTTAACAAATCTAGAAACATCTTTAATTGGTACAGTCGTATCAGCTGAAGTCGATTCTACAAAAAACTTTACCTTGCGTGAATCAGAGTTTATATATCTAGTTGGAAAAACCGAATTATAAAATTTATCAGACCAGCTAACATCACCGTCCATAAAAGCATGCATCCTCATTCTAATTGGATTATCTTTAGGCAAATGCCGCCAAACCGCTGGAGAAATTAAGACTGCTTTATTAAAAATAGTTGGGTACTTCAAAGCTAAACGAGCAGCACCATAACCGCCCATAGAAATACCACCAATTGCGGTACTATTTGGATCAGTCTTAGTCTTATATAGCTTATTGATTGTTGGGATCAAGTCATCAACAATCGCACTCTCCATTTGCATTCCACCATTTTTTTGATTGATGTAGAAGCTGTTAAAACCATCAATAAAAACCACAATCATTTTTTCATTTTTACGGTGAATTAACCCATCCAAAATCTGTTGCGAATTAAAGCGTTCTAGCAAATTTCGGTGATTGCCATCAACTCCATGCATCATATAGAGGACTGGATAACGCTTGTTACTATTTGCGTTATATCCTGCAGGCAAATAAACATCATAATCCCAATCCATATGGAGTTTTTTCGAATACATTGTTGTCGTTACAACTTGACTTTGATTCGGTTTAACCGCAGAATCAGCAGCAGCTTTTTTCTGTCCACAACCAGTTAACAATAATCCTAGAGGTAATACTGCTAATGCTGAAAGCCAATATTTTCTTGATTTCATTACTTTTTCTCTTTCTAAAGTAAGAATGTTATTTATCTAAAACATAATCTTTTATTTGCTTACCAAGCTTTGATTTTAAAAACTGATCAATGCTATTTCCACGCTTGCTTCTAGCTTTTAAAGTATCAAATATCGCATGGAGATCATTTTTATCAGAATAGCTTTGATCACCAGAATTTTTCTGAATTTCATTATAACGTTGGGTCGCTAAGCTAATTAGTTTACTATTATTAGCAGAAGTGGAATCATTATTAATTCCTGCATACGCTAGTCCAACAATATCACCATATTTAGCAAGTAAATAATGGCTGCCAGCAAAATCATTCGGGGTTTCTTTAGCATTAATAATCGGTGTGTTTCGACAATTCGTTAGCAATATAACTGCTGTATTATCACGAGGATCAACAACTGTTAAAGTTCCTGTCCAACCTGTATGACCTACAGTATTTGCATCAGACAAGTTAGAAAAGGCCCATGAATATTTCCCACTAGCTTCACGCCTCCAACCCAAACCGTATGAAGAATCTGTAGATTTAGGCTTTATAAATTCATCCAAAGTGTCCTCATCAAAAATTTTACTTTCACCGTAACCGCCATGATTAATGACAGTTTGTGCTAAAACGGCTAAATCGCTCGCATTACTAAACAATCCGGCATGTCCGCTGACACCTTTCATCGTATAGTAAGCTTTCTCATCGTGAACTTCGCCTTGAATCGTATGTGTTCTAATGTTGTTAAAATTAATCGTATGATCTCGAGTATTACCATTTAATTCAGTTGCCGCAATTTGATTCTTAGAAAATCCTTTCTTTAAAGGGTTAAAAAGAGTATGCGTCAAATTTAATTGCTGATATATATTATTTTCAACATAGTCATCTTCAGACTGGCCAGTTACTTTTTCAACAATTAATCCTAATAACATATAATCTACATCTGAATAAATAGTTTTAGTTCCTGGCTTATAAGCAAGCGGAGTTGCAATTATTTTTTTCAAAACTTCAGACCGCTCTTGTGTATACACCGGGTTGATATTTTTACTAGTTTTATCAGAACCAGTTGGATCATAATTATTGTTATGATATTGCGGATCTGCTGGAAAACCAGCTTGATGCATTAAAATATCACGAATAGTTAAATTGGATTTACCCTTAATTGCGTCACTGGCTCCATCTTGAAAATCAGGAAAAATTGTTGCTACTTTTGCATTAATGTCTAATTTACCTTCTGAAACCAGTTTTTGAATTGCAAAATTAGTGGCATACATTTTGGTATTGGAAGCCAAATCATACAAGGTATTATTATTTACTTTAGTACCTGTTTTTAGCCGCTTATCGTTTTCAGAGTAACTATTTAGTAATCCATATGCACTTTTCTTGATAATCTTACCATTATGCACAATGGCTAATTGAGCTGAACTAAATCCATGATTAATTTCTTGTTTAATTAATGTATCTAATAATTTAAACGAATTGTTCTGTAAATTAGCTTTTTTCTTTGAAGCGTCAGTTAGAGTTGGATATGGAACCCTAACTTTAAGGATATCTTTTTCATTAATCGCTTTATTTACTGAAATTTGTAATGAATTATTGCCATTCTTGGTTAAAGATCCGATTTTTAACTTAGTCCAAGTATTTGACTTGACCGAACTTAAGTTAACTTTTTGACCATTAACATATAAGCCAAATTTTTTTGGCTTATTAGAATAAACTGAAACTTCCCCTTGTCCAGCAAATCCATAAAACTTTCTTGTAACATTATTAAGCAAAGACCAAGTATCAAAATCAGGATTATCATCTTTTTCATCAATTGGAAAAGTCTGAGATAGTTGATAGTCTTTTTTATCATTTGAAGTAGCCAAAACACTCGCCTCTACATTACTCGCTGCCATACTATGACTTATTAAAATTCCAATCAGTAGAACTGAAAATACAACAAAATACTTGTTAAGAATCCTTTTTTTCATTCTAATCCCCTTCATATCGCATTTTAAATTGCTTACATTTTTGAATTCGCTTTCAGTATATAGCAAAGGAAAATAATTTTCAATAAATTTCAAAAAAATAAAAATTTATTTTTTAAGTAAAAGGTGAATCTATAGATAGCAGTATCTTCAATTTTAAAAGAAAAAAGCAGTGGCTTAATATCTCATTGAATATCAAGCCACTACTAGGTTAGTGTATTTTGTGTTAAAGCTTTAATTTTGATTTAGTAATTTATCCTTATAATAATTAAAGAAACTCTTCTTGCCTGTAATAATTGAAGTTGACCCTACCATACCGTATTTTAAAAGTTTTCTAGTTGCTGGGGATACTTGCGCTGTCGAAGTCACAACATAAGCAGTTTGTTGTTTATCAATATTAACTGGTGAAACACTAATTTGTTTAATCTTACCTGTAATGATGACTGGTTTAGGAACATTACGGGTAATTTTAAAGCGGATTTTTTGTCCTCGTTTTACTGAAGAAATATCTGCTGTTGACACGTATGACTTAAGTTGCAGTTCCGTCTGTTTTTGTAAAACCGGATAAATTTGTGCTACTTCACTACCAGCTGGGATATACTGCGCCTTTTGATATTGGTCATTAATATGCAAAACTCCACTTTTAGGTGCTTTAATCCGATAAGTCTTAGCTTGATCTGTCAAATTATCAATATTAGCAGCAACTTCCTGTAACTTTTGACGGTTATCAACTAATTGCTGAGACACTTTCTCTAGTTCCTGCATTTGTAATGAATCAAGCTTGGAGTTATTTTCTTGTAATTGATAATCTGTATCTTTTTTAGATTGCTGATGGTCTTTATGTTGTTGATTTGCTTGCTCATTCTGCGTCAGCACTATCTGCCTTTGTGCCAAATAGTCCTTCAAAATAGCGCGATAACCATATTCATCATCAGTAGTAAAAACATCTTGATTTTGCGAAATTCCCTGCTTTAACAAATTTAAGTTCGTCTGTTGTTGTTGCAAATTCGATTGCTGTTGCTTATAGTATTGCTGCTTATGTTGATCTGCACTAGCATTGTAAACTAATAATAACTCTCCTCGCTTAACTAGCTTACCTTCATGTAATAAATTACGCTTAATTACATTAGTAGAGGATGATTGCACGACCGCTGCCGCGTGTTTAGGTTCAATCGTACCCATACCAGCAATCGTAATCTCCTTTTGTCCCCAAAAAGAAAAAGCTAGAACCACTACAATGATTAACGCCATTGGAATAATAATCATTGTGGAAAAGTTATTGAAACGTTTGGTATAAAATTCGCTACTTTCTAGGTATTTTTGATCCATTATTAACTTCTCCCCTTATTCACTGACCAAATCATAGTAATAGCCATGCTGTGCTAACAAGTCTGCATGCATACCTTGTTCCACTAACTTACCATTATTAAGTACCACGATATTGTCTGTTTCTCGGGCAATCGATAAACGATGCGCAATAAAAATAATGGTGCGATCAGACAACTTCAAGAGATTCTTAACTAGTCGTTTTTCGGTAATAGTATCTAGTCCACTGGTTGACTCATCTAAGATCAACACTTTAGCTGGTGATAATAATGCACGAGCAATTGCCAAACGCTGCTTCTGTCCACCTGACAGAACTGTTGCGTCTTCGTCAAGATGAGTTTCAAATTGCATTGGCATTTTCGCAATATCATCTGCAATTAATGCTGTCTGACAAGCCGCCAAAATATCATCTGGACTAGTATCTGACCGGTTACCTAACTTTAAGTTATCAAGAATTGTCCCTGAAAATAAATACGGATCTTGAGGCAGATAATTAACATAGCTGCGCAAAGTATGCTTATCAATATTCTGTAAATCATGACCATTAATCAAAATTTGGCCTGACTTTGGCTCAAAGAAATTAACTAGCAACTTAACCAACGTGGACTTACCCGATCCACTCATACCAACAATGGTTAACTTTTCATTAGCTGGAATCGTTAAATTAATCTGGTGTAGGACATCTGCGCCATAGCCATATTGGTAGGAGACATTCTTTAATTCAATTGGTCCTGCCAACTGACTAACCTGCTTGACTGGTCTAGTCTGTTTAAATTCACTCTCGACCAAAAAGACCTCATTTAACCGATTATTAGCTACTTGGGCGCTCTGCAACTTAGGTTGTAAGTTAATAATATTCTGTAAAGGATTAACGAAAAAGGATAATAAAGCATTGTAAGTCATCAATTGACCAACCGACAATTCGTTATGAATGACTAAGCCAGCCCCAGTCCATAAGATAACAACTTCTAAGGCTAACTGGACGAACAACTTAATTGCCTGTTGCAACGTATCTGACTTAGTATAAGCCAAACTCTTCTTAAGGAAGTCAACAAACTCACTATCTATCTTTTGGTAACGAGTATCTTCACTATTTAGGCCCTTAATCGTTTCAATTCCACGAATATCTTCAATAATTGAAGAACTAACTACACTATTAGCTTCCATTTCCTTTTGATTAAGGCGTTCAAACGGTTTAGTAAAGGCAAGGATAATTACGACATAAATAGGAAGAGAAATTAACGTAATTAAAAATAGTTTGCTACTTTGAATTCCTAGAATGACCCCCATAATGACCACAATACCAACATCTAGTAACATGGATAAGACAGCACTAGCAAGTGCATCAATAATCTTACTAGCATCTGAGAAACGGGAGACAATCTCACCAGTATTGCGAGTGGCGAAGAATTCCATAGGCAACTTAAAAATGTGCTTAATGTAACCCAGAATAATTTCAATCGATAGCCGTTGCCCCAGAATTGCTAAGAGGAAATTCTGCGCATAGGTGAAAATCGCTTGAAAAACATAGAACACGATTAATCCGATTGCAATAATTGCCAAAGTATTCTGTAAGTTATTCGGAATGTAAGTATCAATGATCGCTTGTAAGAAATACGAGCCAACAATACTGATAAGTGTGGTCAATAAAGCTGCTAGCACAATGTTAAGTAGCAGCTTCTTTTGCTTAAGTAAGCCTGGAATAAAAGAGAATAAAGAATTTTTCTTTTCTTTCACCGGTTCATAGGTAGCCTTAGGTGCAATAAAGATTGCCACCCCAGTCCACTCTTGTTCGAACTTAGCCTTGGATATTTTCACAACGCCAACTGACCCATCTGGGTCAGCTATCGTCACCGTTTTTTTACCCACTTTTAGCACAACATAGTAATGTTCAAGTTCTTGATTTTTAATCACATGTGCAATAAATGGTAGTGGTAAGTCTTTGACATCAAATAATGACATATCTGCCTTAATTGCTTTAGTTTCAAAACCAAACTTCTGAGCAGTCTTGACCAAGCCAAGTGCTGTCGTTCCCATTTGATCAGTCTTGGCCAAGTTACGCAACTTGGCTAAAGAAACTTGAGTTCCAAAGTGCTTGAACAACATCGCCAGAGCCGCTACCCCACAATCGGTCTCATCAACCTGTTGTATATAAATTTTATTATACATAAATACCCAACTTCTTAAATCGCTTTCTTTTTATATTCCTAATTATACTAATAAAAAAAAAAAAACAATTTATTCCTAAAAAATGTTGACAATTTTTTTGAATGGTTTTAATCTATAAATGAACTTTCGAAAGTTTAAGTAAATTATCATATTTTTATTAGGAGTAATATCATGGAAAAAAACAAAGTTTTATCGATGTATTCTAATATGTCAGATAAAGAACTCACAAATTTTGTTGGTGGAAAAAAGAAGAAAAGTGGTTGGGACAAATTTTGGGGTAGTGTAGGTACTAACCTAACTAATTTTGGTCATGCCACTGCTGATGCAATTAATAGTTTTGGCGATGGCCTTTTCGGTAATTAATTGTTATCTGGATTTTATTTAGGAGATAAAAATGAAAACTATTAATACAATAAGCAGTTATAATACTTTAGATTCAACTGATTTAGAAAATATACATGGTGGTCGTAACAAATTGGCATACAATATCGGTAAAGGTCTTAGACAAGCCTTGAATATATTTTCAGAAGCTGCTCCCATCATCATGCATTATGTGAAGTAATGGAAAAGCAAAATATAGTACATATCTAAAAGAAAATTTAAGTGATAAGAAATATTTTTTTCTTATCACTTTCTTTTTAAAATATAAGGGAAGATACATGATTAGAAATAAAATAATCAGAAAATGGCATTTAGTTCAAACTTTAATACAATTTATTTTGGCAATTTGTATAACTATACTAAACTCTCGCTATGCATCAAAAAACAATTTAAAAAGTTCACTTATTATATCTTTAGTTGTTCTCTTGTTAACTGGATTACAGTTTACTCTTCTAAAAACCACGGCTAAACATAAAAAATTAATGCAATTAAATTTCTACTTTGAGTGTTGTATTATTCCATTCACTTTACAAACAATCTTGTCTGGTATATTAATCTGTATAAAAAAATCGCATGTATTGAATTTAGACTTTTGTATAGTTATCGCCATGCTTTATTCCCTTATTATGTATCTTCCGATGACACAATTAGCTTTAGCTAGGATTAAAAACTTTTGGGGACGAATATTAATATCAATAATAATTTACTTTTTAGTTCTTTCTGCTCCCACAGTATTCAATAGTTCGACTTCTAACTGGCTTACCAAGATTAGCAATAGTGGCATACTCGGTACGATCAGCTTTGCTATCATAGCCTTATTTGCCATGAAGAGTTGGGGATATAAATTATCAATCTTCAAAGTAAATTCCAAAGTATCTCTTATTCCCATGATCTTGATTATTACATTTATAATTTACCATTGCTCATTTAATGGATTCAATGAATCAAGTTCTTGGAATAATTTTTTAACCAGTTGGTCTTTCAAAATCCCTTATTTAAAATGGAACTTTATCCTGGGAGGAATTCAAGCAGGAATAGGTGAAGAGTTTTTATTAAGATTTGTTATTTTAAATCTATCGCTCCAATTGTTTAAGACCAAAAAAAATCAAATTGTTATTGCATTATTTTTTAACGCTTTAACTTTTGGTTTGCTGCACCTAACAAATTTAAGTACTCAATCATTTAATGCAACTATTCAACAAGCTTTATCTGCTGCCACTTCCGGTATTGTATATGCTGCAATTTATTTATATACTGGTTCATTATTAATTAGTATTATCTATCATACTTTATTTGATATTTCTGGATTCACTACTGCTGGAACAATGATTATGACTGCCCCTGCAAATTATGATTGGCAACTAACTTTATTTTTTGCAATTATTTATTTTGCTTTAGCTTATTTCTTAATTAGTGGCAAACGTAAAAAAGTAGTAGAAGACAATTTAAGACAGCATGGTTTACTTGCTGTTTAACTATATTTTTATTTAAGGAGATAATTATGAAACAACAAAATTTTTCAGAACTAACAGAAACAGAAACCCAACAAATATATGGTGGTCAGAATGTAGTTGCTCCAGCCTATAATCCATTTAATCATAGGTTTAAAAAAAATAAGTTCAAATTGAGAATACCTATTATTGTCTACTAAAATCTAAAAAGTTGTAACGCTAAAGATTATAAGACTTTCATACAAAAAGCAAGCAGCTATTAATTATGGATTGCTGCACCTGTAAATTATACTTGGAAACTAACTTTTTAGCGTATTTCTTAATTAGTGGCAAGCGTAAAAAAATAGTAGCAGACAATTTAAGACAGCATGCTTTGCTTGCTGTCTAACTATATTTTTACTTAAGGAGATGATTTAGATGAAAAAATATAAGACTTTAAGTATTGCTAATTTATCAAGTATTCGGGGAGGCAGTAACTATATCATTGCTCCAAAAGATCTCTTTACTATGCATGGCCGACAGAAATTGAAGCACCTGCATATGATGGGAGTTTGTGAATAGATTAACTTATTATCAGCCAGCGTTTTGAAACGCTGGCTTTTTTCTTTCGTCAAAATAAAAACAACTCTCTATCTAAGAGAGTTGCACATATTTCTATTTCTTACCTAGCTTACGCTCAAATAATTTTACTATTTCAACAATAATAATCATGCTAACTCCCGCTGCTAAAACAATTCCCCATTGTAAACCGTTAAGTTCTGTAACCGCAAAAAACTTAGTCATAAATGGCAATTCAACTGCAGCCATGATGATAGCAGAAACTAAAATCGCCCAATTAAACCACTTATTAGCTAAAGTTCTTTTAGTAAAGATTGATTGGTGAACATACTTAGAATTGATCGCATGGAAAAGCTGGATCAAGCCTAAAGTTAAGAAGGCCATCGTCAAAGCATCACCATGTTGTAAGCTTGGATTACCCACATGAGGACCAAAGTTCAAGCCCAATTGGTAAGTAATTAAGACAATTACCCCTTCTAAGATTCCTTGATAAACAATTGAACTAGCAACTCCACCGCTAAAGAAGTTAGATTTCTTTCCTCTTGGTTGGCGCTCCATAATCCCTTTTTCTACCGGTTCAAGTCCTAATGCAATTGCCGGTAGTGTATCAGTAACCAGGTTAATCCATAATAGTTGCACTGGTGCCAAAATGTCCCAACCAAGCATGGTCATCATAAATACCGTCAGAACTTCTCCGACATTACAACTCATCAAATACAAAATGGCTTTTTGAATATTACTGAAGACTTTTCTACCTTGCTTAACTGCTTCAACAATCGTTGCGAAGTTGTCATCGGCTAGTACCATGTCACTAGCGCCCTTAGAAACTTCAGTCCCAGTAATTCCCATCCCAATTCCAATATCAGCTTGTTTCAAACTTGGCGCATCATTAACCCCATCACCAGTCATGGCTACGATCTTGCCGTTAGCTTGCCAAGCCTTAACAATGCGCACCTTATGTTCAGGTGAAACTCGAGCATAAACGCTGTAATCTTCAACATGCGCACTCAAATCGGCATCACTTAATTCGTCAAGTTGGGCTCCTGTAATTACTCGATCGTCTTCACCTGAATTTAAAATTCCTAACCGCTCAGCAATTGCTTGAGCAGTTACCTGGAAATCACCAGTAATCATCACCGTTTTAATTCCTGCTGCTTTAGCTTGAGCAATAGCAGTTTTGGCTTCAGGTCTTTCAGGATCAATCATCCCTACTAATCCTGCAAAAATCAAGTCTTGTTCAACATTATCAGTTTTTGGATCAGTATATGTCTGATCAACAACTTTATAAGCAAGTCCCAGCACCCGCAATGCTTTTTGGGCCATTTGTTCATTAACCGCTGCAATTTCAGCTTTTTGCTCATCAGTAATAGGTGTAATTTGACCAGATTGATCAATTTTAGTGACCCGTTTTAGTAATTGATCCGGTGCCCCTTTGACAGCTACAAAATACTTGTCATCTGCCTGATTAACCGTGCTCATTAGCTTACGTTCAGAATCAAAAGGCACTTCTTGTACACGCTGATAATCATGCAATAATTGCAATACATCAAGCTGCTGATCAAAAGCATATTGAATTAAGGCAGTTTCTGTTGGATCACCTAATAAGTTTTGGTCATCGCTAATTTTAGTATCATTTGCCAAAATCATTGCTAGTAATGCAGGCTCAGTATCTGATATTTTTTGCTGCGTAGAATGCGTCTGTCCATCATAAAAAAGTTGCTCTACGGTCATTTTATTTTGAGTCAATGTTCCAGTCTTATCAGAACAAATGACGTCTGTTGCACCGAGAGTTTCAACTGCAGGCAGTTTCCGGACAATTGAGTTGTGTTTGGCCATTACCTGAGTACCAAGTGCCAGAATAATTGTCACAATTGCAGGTAGACCTTCTGGGATAGCAGCAACAGCTAATGAAACTGCCACTAAGAACATTTCAATTGCCAATTTATCAGCTGGTTGACTACCTTGCTTAGTGAAGAAGCCAACTACAAAGACAACCGCACAGATAATCAAAATCATAATCGTCAAGGTCTTACCTAATTGATTCAGATTTTGCTTCAAAGGCGTATCAGTTTCATCGGTGTTATTAAGCATAGTTGCAATTTTACCGACTTCAGTTTTCATTCCAGTTTCAGTGACAATACCTTCGCCGCGACCGTAAGTGACATTGGTATTGGAAAAGGCCATATTAACTTGGTCAGCTAACGCAACTTTTTCATCTTGTAAAGTTGTACTACTTTTATCAACGGGTACTGACTCTCCTGTTAGCGCTGATTCTTCAATCTTTAGACTATTTGAGCTAATTAACCGCAAATCAGCCGGTACAACATCTCCAGCTTCAAGTAAAACAATATCCCCAGGTACCAATTCCGTACTAGGAATCTTGACGATCTGCGAATCGCGGCGAACATGAGCATTGGGTGTCGACATTTCTTTAAGTGCGTCGATGGCTTCTTCAGAACGAGTTTCTTGGAATACTCCCAAAATCGCATTTAACATTACCACTACCATGATAATAACCGCATCAGTCCACTCTTGAGCAACAAATCCGGATAATACGGCAGCAATAATTAACACAATGATCATAAAATCCTTGAATTGGGCCAAGAATCGTTGCCAAATACTCGTTTTCTGTTTACCTGCCAAACTATTGGGACCATATTTTTGCTGACGCTGCTTAACTTGGTCAGTGCTTAGTCCATTAGCAGTACTGGTTTCTAACTTGGCCTCAACCTGCTCAATTGGCTGATCATAAAAACTCTGTGGCATTTTTTCCTCCTATAATAAAAATGAGACTTACATGCATGACGCACACAAGTCTCACTAATTAAGATAAGTCCAGAAAGGTAATCTTTCGGCTGTTGGGCTTATCGCAAGTAATTGCTGTTACTCCCTTATGGTTAAGTTCATTATAAAGAAAATCACTAATTTACACAAGGGAAAATTAGTGATTCGTTATCATACCTACTTTAAGCCAGTCCATTGCCAGTTAGTAACTTCTGGCATATCTTCACCATGATCACGGATATATTGGTGATGCTTAGCAAGCAATGCATCCATCTTATTGATGAAACCGGCACTCTTATCCGCTAAGCGAGGGATACTTTCTACTGCATCCTTAGCTAGATGGAAGCGATCAAGCTCATTTACTACCCGCATATCAAATGGCGTAGTAATATCACCCTCTTCTTCATAACAGTGAATATGGACATTGTTCCGTTTACGGCCAAACCAAATTGACTGCATCATTGCCTTGAACCCATGCCAAGCAAAGATTACTGGCACATCACTTGGGAACAATTGCTCAAATTCTGCATCAGAAATAGCTGCAGGGTTATCTTCAGGATTCATTAACTTCATGACATCAATTACGTTGATATAGCGTATTTTTAAATCTGGAAATTCATGATGTAATAAATCAATTGCAGCCAAAGTTTCCATGGTTGGTTCAGTTTCAGTTGAAGCAAAGACAACATCAGGGTTGGCATTTTGATCAGTAGACGCCCAATCAATGTATGACAAACCATGTTCAGCTATCCGGGTTGCTTCATCAATTGAGAACCACTGCGGACGAGGTTGTTTCGAAGTTACCAATACATTAATACATTCCCGATCGCTAAAAGCTTTTTGCGAAATAGCCAGCAAGGAATTAGTATCAGCTGGTAAGTATTCATGAATTAAATCCGGACGATTCTTTTCATATAAATGCGTTAATACACCTGGATCTTGGTGAGTATAACCATTATGATCTTGCTGAAAAACAGTCGAAGTAGCCACAAAGTTAAGCGCTGGATAATCATTACGCCAATATTGGTCTTTAGCTTTCTTCAGCCACTTCATATGTTGAGTAAGCATTGAATCAACTACACGTCCAAATGACTCATAGGTCGCAAAGAAACCATGACGTCCAGTTAACACGTAACCCTCTAACCAGCCCTCATCTTGATGTTCAGACAATTGCGAATCAATTACTCGACCACTTGGAGCCAAGTCCTCATCATTTGGTGCATGAATATCAGCTTCCCATTGCCGCTTTTGTTCGTCTAATAGTTTAAATAAGCGGTTTGACTTAGTTTCATCTGGACCAAAACCACGAAATGTAGTTGGGTTCAATTCCGCAATTTCATTTAGATAATTAGCCCATTCACTCATATCCTGAGCCTCAACAGATCCTGGCTTATCAAAATCTAAGGCAAATTTACGATAGTCAGGTAGATTCAAACGTTTAGGACTCTTACCGCCGTTAGTAATTGGATTCATCGCCATTCTGCGATCGCCATGAACCAAATTTTGCTTAACAATCTCAGTTGGCGCACCATTTTCATCGAATAATTCCTCTGGGTGATAGCTTTCGAGCCAATCAATCAGCATTTGCTTGTGCTCCATGTCAGCCTGATCAACAGGAATTGGAATTTGGTGAGCCCTGAAAGAATTTTCAATTGGATTACCATCAAGATCGGTCTTAGGACCGGTCCAACCTTTAGGTACACGGAAGATGATCATTGGCCAGTGCGGCAAGGTATCATCATTATTTTGGCGCGCATTTGCTTGGATTGCCTTGATTTCTTCAATAACAGTATCCATGATATGTGCCATGTCTTCATGCACTTGCATGTGGTCCTTATAACCAGCAAACTCACCGCCATCGTATGCAGAAATAATATATGGTTTCCAGCCCATACCTTCAAAGTACTTGGTCAATTCTTCATCAGACATCCTTGACAGAATAGTCGGATTAGAAATCTTAAAACCATTAATTTGTAAAATTGGTAAAATCGCACCATCTTTAATAGGATTAATGAACTTATCACTAAACCAACTTGCTGCAAGCGGACCAGTTTCCGCCTCGCCATCACCAACCTCAACTGCAGCAATTACATCAGGATTATCTAAAATTGCACCTGTCGCATGAGAAATCGAATAACCAAGTTCACCACCCTCATGAATTGAACCTGGAGTTTCAGGAGCAGCGTGTGAAGCCGAACCACCTGGAAAACTAAACCGCTTGAATAATTTAGCCATACCCGTTTCATTTTGGGCAATTTCCGGATAACGCTCGGTATAAGAACCGTCTAAATAAGCATTAGAAACCATTACCTGGCCGCCGTGACCTGAACCTTCAATATAGAACATGTCTAAATCATATTTTTTAATTGCACGATTAAGATGGGCATAAATAAAGTTTTGTGGTGAAATCGTCCCCCAGTGACCGATTGGTTTGGGTTTAACATCACTGGCTGTTAGTTCACGCTTTAATAACGGATTGCTCATTAAGAAGAGTTGTCCAACTGATAAGTAATTAGCTGCACGCCATTGTGCATCTACACTTGCTAAGTATTTCTTTGAATCGTAGTCAAATGCCATTTAATTTCTCCTTTAGCAATTAATTGCTTAACTTCTTTTCAATACTTACAGTATAACAAATTTTATTTAAAATTCAACCATTTAGTAAATTGGTGCGTTCCAATTTTGCGAAGTGATAAAGTTAAAACATCCAGCAGATAAACTTAATGGTTACTATACGCAAATGCTGACAAGTACTTACAAAAATGCTAAGTTTACTTAGTAAACCATTAAATTCCACATCAAAAAATGCTAAATTACTTTGAGGGAGAAAATCAATGAAGCAAGAAGAACGATTACGAGCAATTAAGCAATTATTAACTAAAAAACATCAACTTGAAACTAAGGATCTTGCTAAATACTTCAATGTTTCCTTTGATACGGCCCGCCGAGACGTATTGCGACTGACTTCAACAGGTCAAGCAATTCGCGTACACGGTGGCTTACTTGAAATAAGCCACGATGACGTACCCAATTTTTTAACTAGAAACCAGATTGATTCGCCAGTCAAAACCCAAATGGCGCAAATGGCAAAGCACTTCGTTCATCCAAATCAATGTGACTTTATCGGTCCATCGACTACTCTTAAAAAATTATCACAATTGATTAATGGGATGGATTTACAAGTTGTCACTAATTCCATCGATAATTCATTGGAATTGATGCGTTCAAATCTGCCAAGTGTACGTTTATTAGGTGGTAAAATTGATAAGCAACACCGCTTCAGCTATTCTATCAGTGCCCTTGAAATTTTGAAAAGGATGAATTTCAATACTGCATTTATCGGTACCTCCAACGTTAAAAGCGATGGCTTATATTTAACCAAAATGAGTGATGCCGAATTAATCAGAATCGCTGCTCAACGAGCCAATCAAGTTGTAGTAATTGCCGAAGCGTACAAGTTTAACAACCAAAATACTTCTCCCTACCTGTCGATTCCCTTAGATAACATTGATGTGTTAATTACAGACACATCATTACCAACGGAAATCAGACAAAACTTTGCGACAAATACGCAAATTATTCCAGTACTCAAAAAAAGAGCTAACTAATATCCCCTCTTTTAATATAAATGTATCCAAATTTAAGAGTTACTGGAAACTCTATATAAAAAGCGTCAGGACAAAATCCTAACGCTTTTTTATTGATTCAAGTTAACAAAAGTATTAAATCGCATGTACTGATAGTGAATTCGCATTGTTGAAAATTCAAATGGTGTGCCGTCATCTAAAAAAAAGATTCCCGCCATTACACCAACTGGTTCTGTAGTCTGCAATTTAAGCAGCTTTTGATCTTCTATACTTGAAGGTTCAACTGTAATATTCAAAAAAGCTTTGGTAACTACTTTATTTTGAGTATCTTCTAAATAATTGAACAACGAACTTTTTAAGTGCTCTGCTTTTAACTCAGGTACAATCTTAATTGGTACATACCCAGTTTCCAGCAAAAATGGTTGCTGATCAATTAATCGTAACCGATGAAATTCATAAACAAACTCATTTTTATTTAAAAACAGGTCTTGAGCAATTTCAGCTGTCGCCTCAACTACATGAAAATCGAGCAATTTAATCCCCAATTTCTTACCCGGAACCTTCAAACTATCGGTTAGTCCCAGATTAGATCCTTCATAACGAAACAACGATTGATTTTTTAAATATAATGGATTAATGAAAGTGCCACTTCCCCGCTTTTTGAAAACTATTCCCTGCTGTGACAATAATTCCATCGCCCGCTTCATTGACGAACGACTAACATGATAGTATTCTGCCAAACTTCGTTCATCTGGCAAACGCATTCCTTCATATTTGTTATCCAAAATATTTTGTTTAATATCGTGCATTACCGTACGATAAACAAAGTCTGCCATTTGTTCCCTCGCTAATTCGCTCTACTGATCGCTTTAACAAACCAATCCGTAAACACGGCTTGATCAACCTTGACTCCAACTAATACATTATTAGGCTTACCAAAGAAGCTATCAAAATCAATGATTGATGCACCATAGGCCTTAGAGTTCCCCGTATCAACTTCAAGAAACGCTGGCTTAAATTCATACATTGCTGGATTAAGCAGCATTCCAGCCGCTAAAGCGTCATAAATTTCGCGGCCATCACTATCAGTTTCATCATGCAAGTTAGTCAAGATATGGTAAAGCATTTGCCCAGTCTTACCAAACTTGGCGATTTTTTGGAGTGTAGCTTGCGTGATAAACGCTTGATGTCCTAATTCAAGTGGTGCCAGTAAAATCTTGATACCACTACTAAAAACTATCTGGGCAGCTTCGGGATCACCAGCAACATTATATTCACTGTATGGCCCCCAGTTGCCACGACCAATTGCACCGCCCATGATTACTAATTGCTCAATCTTAGCTAAATCACCAGGATATTGTTTAAAATACAGCGCAAAATCAGTTGCTGGACCAATTTGCATTAAAGTTACTTTTTCTGAGCTACTTGCTACGACTTCATGAATTGCGTTAGCGGCAATTCCAGATTTTAACAAAGTCTGATCAGGATCTGGAAAATCAAAACCTGCCATTCCCGACTCACCATGAACACTTGAAGCATCAATTTGCTGTCTTAATAAGGGACTTTGCGCTCCAGCAACAACTGGTACCTTAGTCTGCAAAAAAGTTTCTAATTTTAATGTATTCGCCAAAGTTTTATCTAAGCCTACATTGCCCCAGGTCGCAGCAAGCAATTTAACATCCAATTGTGCTGAAAATAAGGCAATCGTGATTGCAACTGCGTCGTCAATTCCCGGATCGGTACTAATGATCAATGGTTTTTTCGTCATGTATTTTCCTCTTTTAATTATTTGCTAAGACCATCATACCAAATCTTAACAGTTGTTGCTTGTTAATAATTATAAATTAAGACCTGAAATTGCTATATACTCTGGTAAATTTTATGCTTTTTGGCGTTGCACAATCGAGCCATCTGCTTTAGCAATAACTACTTCATCACACATATTCAAGAAAAGTCCATGCTCAACTACTCCAACAGTATGATCTAAGTAATCAGCTAATCCGTAGGGAACCGGAATCGGATCAACATTTAAATCAATAATATAATTGCCATAATGCGTTACAACGCGTTCGCCGTTTGCCATGCGCCATTGTGGGTTTAATCCCTGCTTAGCAAAACGTTGAAAGTTCTGCTCACACGAAACAGGCAAAACTTCCACTGGTAAAGCGAAGCCACTTAGCTTCTGAACTAGCTTGGATTCATCAACAATCCAAACTACTTTTTTGGCATTTACAGCAACATTTTTTTCAAGAGTGAGAGCGCCGCCGCCGCCTTTGATGCCGTTAAAATTATCGTCAACACGATCAGCACCATCGATAATTAAATCAAGCTCATCAACTGCGGCAAGCTGGTCAACTTCAAAGCCCCAGCTCTCCAACTGCTTCTGACTTCTAGTAGAAGTAGTGACCACAGCCGATAAATTCAAATTACCTTGTTGCTTTCGTTTCCCAAGTTCATCAATCAAAAATGCTACTGTCGAACCAGTACCAATGCCTAGCTTCATTTTTGATCTCACGAGATCTGCTGCTTTAACTGCGGCTTTTTGTTTGAGTTTATCTTGTTCTTGCTTGTCCATTTTTCTGCTTTCTAAATAATTAATAAATTAGTTCTATTATAGCAAATCTAACCTACGGCTAGACATAAAAAAATCAGCTAATTAAAGCTGACCTTTTTATTATTTTTATTTTACTTATCAATATTAGGGGCTTGATTAATTTCAGCCGACATCATCCAAATTCGTTTTTCAACTTCAGTGTGACAAGTCGTGAACATGTCATTAGTTGAGTAGTCGCCTTCCTCATCGCTAACTTCCAAGCCCTCTTGGTAATCTTGCTCTAATTGACGATAACCAGCAATTATCTTAGCATAGCGTTCATCAATCGTTTCGTTCCAATTAGGCTCTTCATCCTTGATCTTCGTCTTTTTAGCAATATCACTTAAAGTTGAAACTGGATCACCATCAAGAGTGATCAATCGTTCAGCTACCAAATCTTGTTGATTGGCTAGTTCATCCATTACCTTATCAAGATATGGATGCAATTTCAAAAAGCGTTCACCACGCATATACCAATGATGTTGGTGAACCACCATATGCATTTGGGTTAAGTCAGCAACCAATTGATTTAAAACTTCTTTTGTCTTAGGATACTTCATTGAAAATTCCTCCTATTCCAACAGTTCTGTTTACATTTTTATACTAACAGAATGAGACAGATTTTTCTAAGAAGTTGTTTATGAAAAAGTAAAAAACTCTATCACGCATTATTATTTCCAGCTAAAAAATTATAAGCCGCACCATATAAATTTGCTGCATTGTGTTGTTGACAATTCTTAATCGCTGGCATAATTTCATTTAGTTGAAACCTGCTTAGTCTTGCTTTAACCCGCTTGCTAACTTCAATAGCAAGATCAGCTCTAGCAGAAACACCGCCACCTAAGATAAAAGCATCAAAATCAAATGCAACCTGCAAATTAGTAATTGCCTCAGCTAAAACATCATAAACATGATTAATCAACTTTTGCGCAGTTTTATCACCCTGATTAGCTAATGAAAAAAGCATTTTACCATCAATTTGTTTACCGGTTTCTGCTTGGTAAGACTTAGTCGCATTAACTACGGTGCCATCTTGAGCAAATAGTTTCCCAGAAGCCGTGGTCATAAACCCAAATTCGCCACCAGTCAAATGCTTACCGCGATATAATTTACCATCAAAAAAGACAGCACCACCAATTCCTGTGCCAATCACAATAAAGGCCACATTTTTAAATGCCTTGCCACTGCCAACTTTCATTTCACCAATTCCAGCACAATTAGCATCATTTTCAATAGCTACTGGTAAGCCAAACTCAGCTTTTATTTCGGCAAAAATTGGCCGCTTATGCAAATATGGTACGGCACTGAAGCCTTTAATTTCTCCTTTCTCGCGATCGACATCCCCGGGTGCACTAAGAGCTATTCCTTGAATATCATTGCCATCGATAAAACGATGCATTTGCTCAAATAAATCACCAAGTGTTTTCGGCGTCTGGAAACTACTTAGATTAGTTAACTTACCATCGACAAACGTCCCAGTTTTTACTGTAGTACCACCGATATCAAAAACTGCTAATTTCAACTTTATCCCCTACAATCATAATATAAATTAATTTACTTAGTATAACAAAAATAAGACCCGATTTTTAGTAGCAAATCAGGTCTTACTCAAGAATAATTATTTTTCTAGCTTCAGCTTATCTCGATCAATGCTCTTGAAGAAACCAAAGTAAATTAAAGTATCCATTATCAAGCTGAATAACTGCATTAACCCACCCGAAAGGTGACCAGTAGCTAGTATCCCAGACAAGATCGGTGGTGTAGTCCAAGGTGGATAAATTCCAATTGTTTTAGCTACTAAACCAGTCTTCATTGCAAAATAAGTCACAATAATATTAGCCATTGGAGCAAAAATAAAAGGTAAAATGATTTTATAATTTAACACGATTGGCAAACCAAAAACTACTGGCTCGTTAATATTGAAAATCGAAGGTCCAATTGCCAGCTTTCCTAAAGCTTTCAGTTCCTTACTCTTAGCAAAAAATGCCATCAAAATCACCAAGCCTAAGGTAGCACCACATCCACCAATTCTAACAAATTCATCAAAGAAAGTTTTAGTTACAATGTTAGGAATTGGCTTACCGGCTTTCAATGCAGTCGCATTTGAGGCTAGTGCAGCATACAAAACCGGATCGATAATTCCCGAAATTGCATTGGCACCATGAATCCCAAAAATCCATAAAATACAGATAACTAGTTCAATTACAATTGCTCCACCTAAAGTATTGCCAACTTTACTCATTGGCTCCTGTAAAAAGAAAGTAACCACATTGGGAATACTCTTCATTGGTGTTGCTTCAACGCCAATCCGAATTAACCAAACCACAAATAACGAGATACCACCTGGAAATAGTGCTGCAAAAGAATTACTTACAGCTGGTGGAACACTATCTGGCATTTTAAAAATTAAATTTTTATGTACTAACCAAACATATAAATCCGTTACAAATAGTCCCACTAGCAAAGCTACAAACAAACCAGATGAATCAAAGTCTTTCAACGGAATCAGCAAACTACCATCTTTGGCTGTTTGCATCGGGATTGTTAAGATAAATGCTGCAATTGCGACAATCATCGCAGAAAAGGCATCAACTTTATAACTCTTAGCCAAGCTATATGATATACCTGCTACTGCCACTAACCCCATAATATGAAAAGATGCATTTGTGACATACTGGACTACATTTGCCCAATTAGGTCCAAAGATATTGGCCATAAACTTAAGATATCCTGGCCAAGGAAACTGACCAATAATCATAAAGACTGACCCAATAATGATCATTGGAACAGCAGCTGTCATCCCATCACGCAAAGCCACCATGTGTCGTGCACCTGATATTTTGGCAAAAAAGGGAATTAACTTTTGATTTAAAAAGTCAGATTTTTTATTACTAACCATTCTGGTATCCTTCTATAATCCTAAAATATTTTTCAATATATTGTTAATAATTAATTTTTAGGTGCAACAGTAGCTTCCTTTTCTTCCTTTAGTAACTTATTATCATAATGCTTAATAAATGGATACCAAACCAAAAATGCTACCAAAGCTGATACTATTGCAAGAACTGCACCTTTCCAACTAACTGTTGCAAGGTATCCACCTAGTCCAACTGGTGTTGGCCATGGTTGTTGAACTCTGATTTTAGGGACTAAACCCGTTGCAAAGCCTGCATAAGTTACTATTCCTGAGGCTAGTGGCGCACAAATGAATGGAATCATTAATTGAATATTATAAACAATTGGCAATCCAAATAAGATTGGTTCATTAATATTAAAGATTGCCGGAACAATTTCAACTTTTCCCATTTCCTTTAGTTGTGACGATTTGGCTCGTGATACTAGCCAAATCGCCAACCCCAGTGTGGCACCAGAACCTCCAAGAGTAATAAAACCATTTAAAAATTCTCCTGCAAAAACATGTGAACTGCCTTGAACATTCGCAGCCATATTGGCTAACGCAATTGGTGTGTAAAAAGAGCTAATAATTGTCGCACCATGAATCCCAAACCACCATAAAAAGTGAATTAAAAAGATAATTATTAAGAAACCCCACCAAGTATCCGCAATCTTACTAATGAATGAAAATGGTACAAATAACACTTTAAATAAATCGGTACCTAGCAAAACCAATGCTAAGTTTATCACTGTAATTAATGCTGCGATACAGAATGCTGGTATTATTGCACTAAACGAATTGGCCACTCCTGTAGGGACTGCTGCTGGCATTTTAATTTGCCAATTATGCTTTACCGTATAGCGATATACCTGCACTGTCAGCCAAGCGATGACCAATCCAATAAAAATTCCAACGGCCCCAATTCGATAAATACCTCCAGTTGAAGCTTCATATCCGCCCGCAACCATCTTAGTTTTGGTAACCAGTTGTACAAATTGAATTGAACCATTTTTCCAAACTAATTCAGGTACTGTAATAAAAAATCCCATCAAGAACATCATTAATCCATTCATTGGAACTAAGTTAATATGTTCTTCATCGCGATAAATTTTAGTATATGAATAAGCAAATGTTCCAGAAAATACTAATGCCAAAATTCCCATTGTTGCGTTATAAACTGCTTGAAAGATATTGGAAAAACGTCCTATCGTGCTAGCATACAGTTCAGCAAAACCCGGAACTGGAAAAGCCTGAGGAAGTACTGTCAAAATCAAGAAGATTGCACCAACAATTGAAAACGAGATAACACTATACCCTGCATCCATAATTGCTCTAACAAAGCGTGATCCGGCAAACTTTCCAATTACAGCAGCCATTTTATCCTTAAATGACTGATTTGTAGTATTTGTCATGATAAACCTCTCCTAAAATAAATTAATGATTTTTCTTAAACGTCTCAATAACGCTAGCATAGCGATCTTGATTTTTTCTAATTTTGGCAATTCGCCATTCACAAATTAGGCACAAAATTATTCCGGCTATTAAAATCAACGAAATGAATTGGGTAACTATTTTTTTAGATGAAAAAGGAAAAAATACTCGCCCAAACGGGAATAAATTTAGTACTAATAAAATTAAATTTACACCCAATTGTAGCCAAAAATACTTCCTAGTCAGGGGAACATCTAGTTCTTGGTTATGCATTTTAGTTAATTGCTCAATAGCTGCAACTGCTGAACAAAGAGTCATACACAATGCTGCAGCAATACCTAGCCAGTGTTTATATGGCAATGAAAAAGTCAGCCAAAAAATATTTACAAATAAAAAGATAGTTACGATATATCGTGTCATTAAATAACGACTGAAATATAAATATTTTAAATTATCTTTTCGCTTGTTTTTTTGTTGAATATCATACGCTTTATCTTTGGCCATTTATACAAAATCTTTCCTTAGATGTGTTTAACCATACTGAAAAATGTTTAACCGTTAATCAAATCTTCTGCTTGCTTTAAAACTTTTTCGCCATTCATCATTCCATAGGCTTGCATATCAATTACTCCTAGTGGTACATCTTTACCATCTCTGCCAGCCCCTTTAACCTTATCCTTAAAATCGGCTTCCATATATCTAACTTGTGGTCCAAGAAGTAAACAATCGATCGGCTCTTGCTCAAGATGCTGAGTAGCCTCTGAAGCGGGACAAGCAAAGATCTTTACATCAAGCCCTTGATTCTTAGCTGCTTCTTGCATTTTTGTTACTAATAAAGAAGTACTCATTCCTGCTGCACAATTCAACATTATTGTTTGTTCTGCCATAATTCAAAATCTCCTATACATTTTTAAAATTTCTATAGTTACTATTATAAGCGCTTACAGAAAAATCGCAAACTTTTTTTATTTTATATTTAACTTGCTGGATGATATTAATGTATTGTAAAATTACATTATGGAAACGTTAACAGATTATTTAGAGAGGTAATGTGTATGTATTCAGCTAAAATGCCAAAAAATTTCTTGTGGGGTGGTGCCGTTGCTGCCCACCAGCTAGAAGGTGCATGGAATGAAGACGGTAAAGGTCCCTCTGTTGCCGATGTAATGACTGTTGGATCAGCAACCAAGCATCGAGAGATTACTAACGAGGTTCTTGAAGGCAAAAACTATCCTAATCATAGTGCGATTGATTTTTATCATCACTACAAAGAAGATATTAAGTTAATGGCTGAAATGGGCTTTAAAGCTTTCAGAACTTCAATTGCTTGGACCAGAATTTTTCCACAAGGTGATGAAGCAGAGCCAAATGAAGCAGGTTTGAAATTTTATGACGATTTATTTGACACTTGTCATCATTATGGAATTGAACCCGTTGTTACTCTATCCCATTTTGAAATTCCTTTGCATTTAGTGCATAAATATGGTGGTTTTACCAATCGTAAATTAATTGACTTTTTTATCCGCTTCGCTACCGTTTGCTTTAAACGGTATAAGGACACAGTTAAATACTGGATGACTTTTAATGAAATTGATAACCAATCTTCATATAACGATGACTTCTTAATGGCTACCAACTCTGGTATTTTTTTCAAGGATGACATGACTGATAAAGAAAAAGAAGCAGCAATGTACCAAGCAGCTCACTACGAATTGGTCGCATCAGCATTAGCTGTAAAAGTTGGTCACAAAATAAATCCTGATTTCCAAATTGGCTGCATGATTAATTATTCACCAGTTCGCTCATTGACACCTTCTTCTGAAGATGTCTTGTTAGCTGATAAATTTGAGCAACGCCGTGATTGGTTCTCAGATGTCCATGTCTTTGGTGAATATCCTAAAGAAGTTGAGTCTTACATTAACCGAAATGGTTATCGCCCTGACATTACCGATGAAGATAGGATAGTACTCAAGGAAGGAACAGTTGATTATGTTGGCTTTAGCTATTATCAAACTACCACCGTTTCTGCCAAAAACGTCAAACCAGATGCCCTAAACGACCTAACCAATTCGATAGCGCAAAATCCTACTTTAGAACGAAGTGATTGGGGTTGGGAAATTGATCCAGCAGGTTTGCGAATTGCATTAAATCAACTGACTGATCGATACCATTTACCATTATTCATCGTTGAGAATGGTCTGGGAGCTTATGACAAGGTCGAAGCGGATGGTGCTATTCACGATGATTATCGTGTTGACTACTTAAGAAAACATATCTCAGAGATGGAAAAAGCCGTTGCAATTGATGGGGTAAATTTAATGGGATATCTTCCATGGGGACCAATTGATCTCGTTTCGGCTGGTACGGGGCAAATGGATAAAAGATATGGTTTTATCTATGTTGACAAGAATGATGCTGGAAAAGGTACCTTAGAGCGTTCTCGTAAAGATTCATTTTATTGGTACCAAAAGGTAATTAAGACAAATGGTCAAGATCTAGCATAAAAATAAGGTTTCCAATTAATGGAAACCTTATTTTTTTAGTTTAATATTTTTACAAATTAGAATTATCATCTTTTAAAGCACGCGATTTATATAATTTTTCATATAAATCAACCATTTCACCAGCCAAATCTCTAAAAGTGATCGCATTCATCAAATGATCTTGTGAATGAACCACTAACAGCGTAACATCCATATGATCACCTTGCGCCTCTTTAGTTAGCATATCAGTTTGAGAATTATGAGCATCTAGCAATGAAGCATCAGACTCCTTAAGCTTTGCTCTTGCTGCTTCTATATTACCCTTTTTTGCTTCCCTAATTGCCTCAAAGGCCAAGCTTTTGGCATTGCCACCATTAGCTATTAATCCCATAGCGGCCATTAAGGTTGCCTGTTCTTTATCTTCTGATTTAGATACCTTATTTTCCTTTTCTTCAGTCATATTTATTTCCTTTAGTCATTACTACTACAATTATATTTTATATGATTTCTCCGTAATTATATTATAAAGCGCTTTTTAAAGATAGCAAATGCTTTCAAATTAAGATATTCATGCAGACAACAGTTAGTTTACAGTGTTGGCTTTTAGTTAAAATTAAATACTTGCCATCTTCTACCTGAATTTTATAAAAATACAAGAAATTGCTTAAATTAATAATTACGAAATATCTTCAGGTTTAATCCTATTAGCAGCTTTAACAAATGGAACGTAAATTAAAAAGCCAACAAACATATTAAACAATTGCAACACAACTGAACGCCAATCCATTGTTGCAACAATGGCATTAAGAATTGGTGGCATAGACCAAACTATATTGTTTCTTACTGGCGCCACAAGTCCCATAGTTACTGCCCCATAGGCAATAGAAACCATAACCAAAGGTGCTAACACAAAAGGAATAAAATAAATTGGATCTAAAACAACTGGCAAACCAAACATCGTTGGTTCATTAATGTTAAAAAAGCCAGGAACAATTGATAATTTGGCAACTGCTTTTTGATCTTCACGTTTAGAGAAAATCAGAATTGCAATTAACAATAAAAGAGTTGAACCTGCTCCACCTATCCAAGCATACAGATCAAAGTCACTACTGGTCCAAGTATAAGGCAAAGTTTGACCTTTTTGAGCAGCATTAATATTAGCTACTTGTGCAGTCAACCAAACCCCATTCATTACCGGAGCTAAGACATTGGTTCCATGTATACCAAAGAACCAAAATACTTGCACAAGTAATACCATTAAAACGACTGAACCATATCCTTGACTCATCTTAAGCAATGGATCTTGAATTGTTTTAGAAATAAAGTCAATCACTGTCGTATTGTTAAGACTAAAAAGATAATTAATTATTCCAACTGTATATAAACCTGCTGCAGCTGGAATAATTCCTGTAAAGGCATTTGCAACTGCAGGAGGAACACTATCAGGCATCTTAATTGTAATATGTTTTTTCATTAACCAAATATAAATGGTAACAGCAACTGCTCCCATAATCATGACAGTAAAGAAACCAGCAGAACCAAAGTACTTACCAAAATTAAAGTAACCCCAACTATTGATACTCTTTCCATCAGAAGCTGCTCCTGATGCAACAATATCCTTGATAGTGTTCTTTGACAAAGTATGCTTTAAAGTCAAAGTAAAGTTTTGAGGTAAACACATAATGAAGGTTCCTAAGGTAACTATTCCACCAGTTACTGGTTCAACTTTGTATTGAATACACAAATGATAGCCAAAAGTATAGGAAAACAATAACCCTAAAATTGCTAACGATCCTGTCCAAACCATCGAATTAATCCCGATAAGCCATTGCATTGAGTTTACAAAACCAGTCCAGCCAAAAGAAGTTGGAATATCTCTTACAAGCGAATTAAGAACCGAAGCAACTGAGCCAGCCATCATTGCTGGCATAATAGCAATAAAGGCATCACGCAAAGCAACCAGCCATCTTATCGACCCAATCTTAGCTGCAACCGGCACTACATATTTATTTAGCCATTTAATTAAAGCATTCATTTAAATTCCTTCCTAAACTAACTACAAAATACTCTAGTAAGCAAAATATACTTATACTAATTATAAATAATCATACCACTTTTAATCTTAAATTAGAAAGCGTTTTTTCAGCTAACTAGTTACCCATTTATTTTAGGTATACAAAAAGTGCTTCTAATTGTTAGTCATTTATCTAACAATTAGAAGCACTTTCAACATCCAATGACTTTTAAACTTTTTTAAATTGATGGTTTATAGCTATAATCCACTTTTCCCATATATTGTCTAAAGTCTGTATCATGAGCACGTTTTTCACCAAGTTCATCGCGGTATAAAACACCCATTTCATAAAAGACTATTGGATTGAAGTAGTCTACAACTGAATTATCAATTTCTTCCATTCCAAAATCTTTTGAATCAATAACTTCCAACTGACCATGATATTTTTTAATAAAGTCTCTTGAACGAGTATCCAAAGCACGTGTATCTCCAGTATTGACACACTGAATAAATAAGTGATCATCCTGCAATACTTCAAATGGTCCATGGAAGAATTCAGCAGAGTCAATAAACGCACAATCCATCCACTGCATTTCCATTAATGAACAAATTGCAAAGCCATAAGCTTGTGACATATTGGCACCTGAACCTAAGATATACATAAAATCTTGTTTACGATATTTTTGGGCAAATTTTTGAGCTGCAGGTCTTTGCACTTTACGAGCATTATCTACAATTTGATCAATTTTATTTAAACCAGCTATCATCTGATCATATTTTTGGTAAGACTCTTCAGTTTGATGTAAAAATTCATTTAAAATCCGATAATCCATTCCCATTGGGACATCCTTATGTGAAGTTTCTTTACCCCAATCATAAACGTAAAGTTCATCAGACAATGCAGGATCTGTAATATCCGAATTAGGATCATTGGTAATAGCAATCACAAATGAGCCTTTTTTCTTAGCTAATTTTGCAGCTTCAATAACTTCTGGAGTATTACCACTGTGTGATAATGCAAATGTAATACTGTGTTCATTCCAATGTGGAGAATTAATCATTGTTAATTCACGAGCTGGTTTCCATGTAGAATGAAGTTTAGTACTTTCCTTTTCGATAAAATAGTGACCAGGATACAAATCATTCATCGAACCACCACATGCAGCAAAATAAACATCTGTAATTTCTTTTTTACTATCAATAATTTCTTTAATTAATTCTTTTTCATTTAACATTTGTTTTTCTCCTAAATTAAAAATTATTTTATGGAACTAAAATCTTAAAATATGAACAAACTATTCCTAGTACAAAAGTGCCTAACATTATCCATCCCACACTGACACCCTTTTTAAGCAATTTATACATTATATAAACAGCTACCAGTGGCAATAACCCAGGAACAATTTGGTCAAACACATCAGCTTGCAAAGTTAGCTTGGCTTTGCCTTGTCCAAAACTTATCGGAGTATTGATCACAACATAATTAGAAGTCATCGCCCCGATTACAATCATTCCTAGTATTGAAGAATAATAGGATAATTTTTCAATAGTACCAGAAGAATTTAGTTTATCTAAAAAGCCAACTCCAAACTTGTAACCATATTTTAAGCCGTACCATCTAATTAACGTTGTTGGAATATTATATGCAAGAATAAAAATTAATGGTCCAATTATATTACCCTTTAAGGCAAATGTAGCAGCAATGGTAGTACAGATAATTCTCCAAGTTCCCATCATCAATGAATCACCAATGGCTGAAAAGGGTCCCATTAAACTCGCTTTAATGTTACTAATCGTGGTTGGATCGAACTCATCGTCCTCAGCATATCTTTCTTCCATTGAAGCCGATATTCCCATAACAGTAGAAGCACAGAAATTCGACACATTAAAGAATTCAGTATTCCGTTCTAAAGATTCTTTTAACTTCTCAGGTTTATTCTTAAAAATTTTCTCTAATAATGGAACCATTGCATATGCATATCCTGGTCCAAGCTGCTTACTGTATTCCCAAGAAGCTCCCATTGCAAACGTACGCCAGAAAGATTTTCTAAAATCCTTATTTGTTAACTTATTAGAAGTCGTCATCATCACTCACCCCTGCATTACTTGCATTATTTTTTTCAGCTTGTTCATCTCGAAAGTACATAATTACCACTAGAACCACTCCAAAGAAAGCAATTCCCATAATTGGCACTTTTAAGTATGCAGCTACCAAAAAGCCAAGGAAAAAGAATGGGAAAACGTCTTTTTTCATAATTACTTCAAGTAGCATAGCAAATCCAAATGCAGGCAAAATCTCACTCGCTACTACTAATCCATCTTGAACAAATTTTGGAATTAGACTAACAATTGATTTAGCAAAATGATTACCTAATACATAGGTCAAAGTAACTAAAAGAATCGATGGTGCAAAGTGAAGCAGTGTACCACCCCAAAAAGTAAACTGACTATATAATTTGGTCTTGCCTCTAGCAGCAATTTCTTCACACTTTTTTACAAAAACCGGTGAAACTAACACATATACTAGATTTTGCACAAATAAAACTACCATTGATACAGGCAAGCCAAAAGTTATAGCTGTCGCAAAATTACCATTGGTTTGTAGGGCTACACTAGTACCAACGATACTTGCCGAAACCATATCTTGCGGAGTCGACAATCCTATCTCTTGTACTCCGATAAAAGATAACTCCATTTGCGCACCAATAATAATCCCAGTTGATAGCTGTCCTAGGACTAAACCTGTCAAGGCACACATAACTATTGGACGATAAGTTTGAGAACGTCCGAATAAAAAATATTCTGCATAACCAAAAATCGCCACTAAAAAAATTAGAAAAGTCTTCATAATAGCTCCTATATTTTAGCCAAAAATTTTCTTCTTTTCAGTTGGTACCTGCTGGCAATACACTTGCACTCCATTTGCAACTAATTTATCTAATTCTTGTCGCTCATCTGAAGTAACAAAAACAGCTGATGATAGCGACTCCTTGCCATCTGCAGCTTGTGTACCACCAAGATTTATTTCTTTAATTGCTGGTACAGCTTCAGCTAATTTATAGACATCGTCAATACTTTTAACAACAATAAATAACTTATATTTATCAGTTACACCACTATTAATCGCCTTGATCGAATCAGCAATTGTTTTAATGACTAACTTAACTCCTGTGGGTTTAGCTAATTTCATAATCGTTTTTTCAGTATTATCATTAGCAACATTATCGTTAGCAATTAGAATACAATCAGCAGAAAGATGTGAAGTCCATGACACAGCAACTTGACCATGTAATAATCTGTGATCTACCCTCGTTAGCACAATCATTTTAAAATTCCCTTCTTTAAAAAATCCTAATTTATAAGTCTTATCTTCCTTAAACAATGTTAGCGGTTTTACAAATAGAATTCAAGTTCAAATTTAAGTTATTAGCTCTATTTATCGATAAAAGCCCTAAAATAGCCATTTATCGGTGATATTACCTTATTATCCTGATACCTTGAAAATAAAAGCAGATCAAGTTTCCCTAAAAAGGAATTCTTAATCTGCTTTTTATCCTATAAATTTAGTATTTGCAAAAATCAAATTCATAGCACCAATCATTTTTAAAATTCTTCGTTATCTCCTGAAGTAGTATTCGAGTAACGATATATACCAGTTTGCCCAGCTTCAATAACTGAATCGAGTAATTTTTCCAATGGCATTTGCTCACGATTGATAAATAATTGCAGCAACATTGGAATATTTACTCCAGTAACAATTTCCATGTCCGGATAATCCTTAATCAATTTAACTAAGGTGTTAAAAGGAGTACCGCCCTTCAAATCGGTCAGGCACAAAACAGGACCTTGCAGTGAATCTAATTTTGCTTTTAAATCATTTTGAAGTTGATCTAAAGATTCTCCCATTTCAAATTTAACAGTTTGACAATCTTTTTGAGTACCACAAATCATTTCCGCTGATTGCAATAATTCTTTAGCAGAATTACCATGCGTACAGATTAATATTCCCATTTTAAAATCTCTTTAATAAGGCAATGCACGATAGTAACGACGAATATCCATTGGATGACGGTTAATGTGTTCAATATGGACATCAATCCGATTATTAATAGCATGGAAGACAAACGGACTTAAAGTTCCACGATATTTTTCTGAAATTCCTGGTAAATCATAGTCTTTAGAATCGATAATTGTGTAATTGCCACAAATTTCTGGTAAAAATTTAGCAACACGTTCACTTAACGAACGCTGTGAATCCTCACCAACATAAACCGTCACTGGAGTATCACGATCAATCACTTCAAGCACACCATGGAAGAATTCTCCAGCTTCAATGGCCCGAGTTCTAATCCAGTGTTGCTCTTCCCAGTAACACATTGCGTATGAATACACGGCTCCCCATTGATTACCAGCACCTACAAAATAATGCATTTCATCGTCATGATGTTTTTCAGCAAATTTTTGAGCAAAGTCATCTGAACTTTCCGCAATGTCAGCTATATCTTGGGCAAAATGATTATCCATTTCTTGATAAAATTCATCATAATCAGGAAATTCACCATTCAAATACATTAAGCGGTCACCTACCATAAAGAACTTAAGTTGTTCATTTTCTGGATATGAAATACAGTAAGTTAACATTGAAGCTAATTTTGCTTTAGGATCATCCATAAAACCTAAAACTGTTGCTCCAACCTCATTTAACTTTTTAACAGCATCAACCATCTCTTGAGTATTACCAGTCACTGAAGAAATAATCACCAATGAATCACTAGTAATGCGCTTATTACCAGTTGTTAAATATTCAGCGGCATTTTGATAGAAAGTTTCTAAGGCAGTTTTTTCTTTCATATGTACAGTTGCTTGCATAGCTGATGCATAGGTTCCGCCAATTCCTAACCAACAAATATTAGAAATACCTTTTTTAAATAATGGATCAATTACATCATTAATTTGACCTCTTAGTTCTAAAGCACCATTCATACTATCAATTAATTCTTGCTTGTTAAATTTACGCATTTTATTTTTCCTTTTCTATTATTTACTATTTATTTTTACAATGTTTTTAATTAAATTTTTGAAGCCGTAATTTCATCAAAATCAGGATATGCCGAGTGTTGCAAATCTATATCTTTTTCTTGCGATAACCGATATGCCAATAAATGTACTGGAATCGTCATAAATAACGCTGCAAGTAATTCATCAGTATTTACTTTCAAACTCAAATCATAATCTTTTTTACTTTGGCTATCATTGGCATAAATCGTATATACATTATCAACGTGCTTATTTAAAAACTGCTTTAATAAATCTGCACGCTCTTGCAACTTTCCGTTAGGTTCTAAACAAACAATAAAATCATTTTTCTCTAACCCCAAGTATGGACCATGCATATATTCTTCTAGTTCTTTACCCCATGCGCTGATTCTAACTGCTTCAGTTATTTTTGTTTCACCTTCACGACTAACTCCATAAGCAGCCCCATAGCCAATAAAGGTAATTCGTTTAGCAGTATTAAATTTTGTTAAGTTCTTGTCTACCCATGAACTAGCACAAGTTATAACAGCAGGGACCTGCTTAATTACAGCTTTGATTTTTACAACATGTTGTTCAAATTCATTTGTCGAAATTTTATGGTTTTGTTTAGCTATTATTAATGCTATTAAAATTAAATCTAAAATTTCTATACTATAGCCTGCACTAACATATGGCATTTCCTCTATTGGCATACCCATATCTAAAACGTTCTTAGCTACTTTAGCAACAGGACTATCCTCCTCGCTAGTTAACGCAAAAACTGTATGGTCTGCTTGTTGCAGTCCCTCAATTAACTTGACAACTGAATAACTGTGCCCACCTTGTGAAATTGCTATACATAAAGTATTGTCATTTACATGTAATAAATAATTTTCTGAAATTGATGGTTCTTCAATTTGAATTGGCATTGCCAAAACCTTACTCATAAATGGCAAAGCACCATAAGCAGCGTTAGAACTTGATCCGGTTGCATATATAACTACATTATCAATCTTTTCAGTATCAACATTGGCAAATTTTTTTACAAATAAAGCTTGATAATTATCCAAAACGCTTTGATAATACTGCGGTTCTAATTGAACATAATCTTCTATACTTTTCACTTACAACACTCCTAAAAATTACTGTCCTAGTAATCCTGTCCACGCACCAAAAATGCCAATAGCAGCAATCAAAAGCAAAATATACTGCGACTTCCAGCCTTTTTTATCAAGCCAATAAATAAAACCAGTAAACAGTAATGGAATAATTCCAGGAACAATTCCATCAAAAATCTTTTGTACAGTCGTTGCATCAGCACCAGTTCCAATTTTCATTGGCATGTTAACTGTTACCATCGTGGCAACCATAGCTCCGACAACACCAAGTCCCAATACAGAAGCACCATAAGTTAGCTTATCCATTAACCCAGTTTTTTGAACCTTATCAATAAAAGATGAGCCAATATTATAGCCAATGAATAGACCATAATATCTAGCAATGATTGCCGGAATATTGAAAATCAATAAAAATAAAATCGGTCCAAGTATGTTACCCTGCATAGCTAAAGAAGTACCAATACCAGTCGCAATAACTCTCAGAGTTCCCCAGAAGAAAGAATCTCCAATCCCACTTAGCGGTCCCATTAAGGCTACTTTGATATTATTAATCGAACTTTCATCAAAGTCAGGATCAGTTGCATTCTGTTCTTCCATTGCAATCGAAATACCTAATGGAAATGTGCTCAACCACGGTGTAACGTTAAAAAATTCCAAATGACGCTTATACGCACTACTCAGCTTATCTTTGCTATTTTTATAAATTTTTTCTAGAGCCGGTACCATGGCATAGGTATAACCCATATTCATTTGCCGTTCATAGTTCCAGGACCATTCCACAGTAAATGAACGCCAAAAAGTTTTCATCAAATCCTTTTTAGTTAGAATTTTAGAACTCTTCATCTTCATAATTGATACCTCCATTATCTGAATCTTCTGTATTTGTACCTGCTACAGCCGTGGCACTTTGATCTGTGTTAACAAGTGCTTTACCCTTAAATGCTGAATAGCCTGTCAATACTAATGCTAGACAAGCACCAAAAATTGCCACTCCTGTAACTGGAACTTTTAGATAAACAGCCAGTGCAAAGCCAAGGATAAAGAAAGTAACATTATTCTTATTGACCATCATCTTCAATAACAATGCAAAACCATAAGCTGGTAATAAACCTGTTGCGATTCCTAGACCATCAATTACAAACTTAGGGATAACAGCTAAAACCTGCTTAATTACTGGACTACCAAGCAAATAAGAAATTCCCACAACTAAACCAATTGGTAGGTTAATTGAGAAAAAGCCACCCCAATTACTCATTCGGCCAATACCTTTTCCATTTGCTTCATCTCCATATTTATCTGCCTTATGCACAAAGAATGGCAAAATAAAGATAAAACAAAGGTTTTTAATTACTAAAACCAAAGAAGCGATTGGAATTCCCAAGGTTAAAGCCACAGCAGTACTTTTTCCTGCATTTAACGCAAAAGCCGTACCTAAGACACTACCCGAGATAATCTCCGGCGGAATTGAAGCACCAATTGAAAATGAACCAACAAATGCTAATTCTAAAGTTGCTCCCATGATGATTCCTTGGTGCAAATTACCCAAAACTAAACCTGTTAATGTACACGTAACAAGTGGCCTTGATAACATTGATGAACCTAAAAAGTATTCTCCATTTCCTAGCATTGCAATCAAGGCTAAGATCAAGGCGATTAAATATTTATTCATAATTTACCTCTCAATTTATTTATGAAATTCTCGCTTTTCTTCGCTAGGAACTTGTTGAATCCAGACATCAACGCCATCGTTTTGCAGATTGACTAATTGTTCAGCCTCAGTATCAGTCAAGTTGATAGTTTTAGAATAATTTTTGGTTCCTTCACGAGGTTTGGTACCCCCTAAATTAAGACCTTTGATTTTCCCCTGAGTACCTTTTATTAACTTTGCTGCATCAGCTACTGATTCAACTACAATCAACATTTTATATTTATCAGTAATTCCTGAGTTAATTGCTTCAATACTTTCGGCAACACTCTTCATTACTAGTTTGGCATTGTCAGGTTTAGCTAAACGGATAGCTGATTTGCGAAAATCATCTTTGGCGACACTATCGTTAACAACAAAGATGGTATCGGCATCCAAACTATAAAACCAAGAAACTGCAACTTGGCCATGAACTAAACGGTGGTCCACTCTTACAAGTTTAATCATGTTATATTTCCTCCATTAATTAAAATCAATTGAATATTCAGTATTTAATGCATCTTGCATTCGATATTCAATAGCAACATTTTTCTTATCAGCTGTTGAAAAAAGATTAGTTATCTTAAAAATTGGTGATCCAATTTTTAAGTTCAACTGCTTACTACTTTCAGCTGATGCCTCAACCAACTGAAAATCTTGATATACATTTTCAAGATTAAATTTACCTGAATTTACGACCTCAATGATGGGCGTCACCTTCAGACAAGCTGGATCAAAACCTGGGAAATTATCCAATGGCAATAATAATTTTTCAAAGGATTTTCCATGGCTTGATAATGTTTTAAATGATACGTAATACAGTAATTCATTAGCTGAGATTCCTAATATATCTGCATAATAAGGGCCAACTAACCGTAAATAAGTATCCTTAAATTTAACTTTATCTGATGATTCAAGATAAGTTGGTCTGATGATACCCGTCATATTCAGAATATTTTGCTTTGAAATAGTAGGCCTTACAAATAAACCACTTCCTTTTTTACGAACTACCTTTTGTTCACTTACTAACTGATCAATTGCTTTACGAATAGTTGTGCGACTTACACCATAAATTTGTTGTAGTTCATTTTCATTAGGTAAACTATTTCCTGGAGAATAAAAACCATTGGCAATTTTGTGATTAAGATCAAAATAAACATTTTTAAATAGCATCTTAATCCTCCTGATAATCAAAAATATTATTAGCAGTGAAATAGTATTTAAACTGTTTACCAATTAAATATTGCCTGGTACATTCAAGTGGACGATCATCAGCTTGATAATTAAAACTTTCAATTTGATAAAGAGGCTCACCGTCTTTAACTTGCAACGCCTTAGCCAACCTATCATCTGCTAAAATACACGTGATATCCTCTTTACCATATGTTGGTACAGCATTATATTCATCACATAAAATCTGATAAAGTGATAAGTTAGTAAAATCCACCTTTTCCAAAGCTGGAAATTCCGCTTTATTAAAGTATGTAATTTCATAACTTAGAGGCTTATCCCTGTTGCAGTGAATTCTTTCTATCTTTAATAATTGACTTGTCTTTGACCCAAAAAAGTTTTGCAATTGTTTGGTGACCTGAACACTGCTTGTCGACAAATGCTTTATCTTAACATTTTGATTTCCTAACTCGGCAGTCATTGACTGCATCCCCAGCATATTAATATCGATCTTTTTATTTACTTCAATTCCTGAGCGTTGTTTAACAGACACTACACCTTCGTCTTGAAGGTGACGCAAAGCATGTTGAACAGCACTTCTGCTAATTCCAAGCTTATCAGCAATTTCTCTTTGACTTGGTAAATCTTCTTGCTTATCAATGGAACTAACCAGATGCTGCAAATATTCTTCTACTTGTATACTAGGAGATATCTCTCTAAATTCTGTTATATTCCCTCACTCCTTTGGTCTTATTTTCATAAAACTTATATTTAAAATATTGAATATTCAAAAATTTATACAGTTTAATAGCTATGTAAATAAAATTTAAAAGATAAGTTTTGTTTTTTTAATACCAGATATAATAGTAATCGCTTTCAAAAAATATGTCAACGCTTTTTTATAAAAAAGTCTATTTTTGATAAATTAAATTACCGATTAATCTTGGTTTCAGCACATTTTTACTTTAACTATCATACAAACTAAAGTAGAATATTATTGATAAAGAAGGAGCGTCTTAGATGTCTAAAATTGAAAAACCTGTCGTGATTGGCATAACTGGTGGATCTGGTAGTGGTAAAACTACTATTGCCCATAAAATAGTTGAACAAATGGCTGAAAATGAGCACGTCTTGATTATGACTCAAGATTCGTATTACAAGGATAATGCTAATATTTCAATGGCTGAACGCATGAAAATTAACTACGATCATCCTGATGCCTTCGATATCCCACTACTAAAAAAGCAGATCAACGATTTGCTTAACTATCAGGCAATCGAAATGCCAATCTACAACTTTAAAGATCATACTAGAAGCAAAGAAACCATTCACATTGAACCTGCAGATATCATTATTCTTGAAGGAATTTTAGTTTTAGCTAGCGCAGATATTCGCGATCTGATGGATATTAAGGTTTATGTCGATACAGACGATGATATTCGCTTTATTCGCCGATTAGAACGCGATATTAAAGAACGTGGACGCTCAATCGACTCAGTAATTGAACAATATTTGCAGACCGTTAAGCCGATGTATCATCAGTTTATTGAACCAACTAAACGCTATGCCAATATCATTATTCCTGAAGGTGGGGAAAATGATGTCGCCATCGACATGCTGACAACCAAAGTACACGCTGTCTTAAATCGAAAATAAAAAAGTTGAGTTTTTACGCTCAACTTTTTTATTAACGAATTTTTGCATAATATTTAAATTATCTTTGGCTTTAACGCCTTATCGAAAAGATTGGTAATTAATTTAACTAGAACGCCATCAAATACCAAAGCCGAAATCATGTTAGTAATGAACATTGTAATTTGTAAAGTCATACTGTATTTGTTCCAACCATATAAAAAGTAAGTTGGGACAAATGACCCCAGTCCGGCAAAAAAAGCGCCAATCAAGACACTAGTCCAAGAAAATTTTTGATAACGTTCTTTTTTAGGAAAAAAACCAATCTCATTAGTTGCTCCTTGAACTATTCCAGAAATAACTGTAATGGGTCCCCACTGGCCCCCAATTGCCATTTCAACAACTGCAGCTAATGTTTCACCAATTGTTCCGGAACCACTTGTAGGGACAAAATACATTGCTAATGGTGCCGCCATGAGCCATAGGCCAGCAAATACTGTATCTGTCACTGGGGCAAAACCTGTTGGCAGTAAAGCCATTTTAACCAGGTTATACGCCCAATTAAAGCCATAAGTATAAACTACCCCCATAATAATACCAATTAAGGCAATCAAAATTATTGATTTAACATTCCATTTTGATGATCTGGTAAACATAAAAATACTCCTAGCCCTTCTTAAAAAAGTCAACTAGGAGTACAATAATGCTTAATTATTAAACACTTCCCTAACGCAGGTATTATCCTGTTCAGGTTCCAAGGGTTTTTCTCAGCTATTAAGCACCCCTAGTGACATACTATCTTTTCGTACAGTATACCACAGGTGAGTTCATTACGATAAGGAGAAGGAAAAATGACTGAAATTCCAACAAGAATTAAAAATTACGAAAACATGGGCATTGGTTTGTTTATTCATTGGGGGCTATATTCACAGCTTGCTAAAGGTGAATGGACTGAATATATTCATCAACATGATCAAGTTGAATACGAAAAACTAATCAATTCCTTTGCGGCAGACAATTTCGATGCTGATAAAATTGTCCTTGCTGCTAAACAGATGGGCGCCAAATATATCGTCCTAACTACTAAGCATCACGAAGGCTTCTTCTTATACGACACTAAATGCTTATCAACATTTGACGCAATACATAGTTTAGCTCACCGTGATTTGATTAAAGAATTTGTAAATGCCTGTAATAAATATGATATTAAACCATTTTTCTATATGGCAACTTATGATTGGCACTCGCCTCTTTATCAGAATAACTTTAATGATTACCTTGATTACTTATTGAATTCAGTCAAAATATTATGTCAAAATTATGGACCAATTGGCGGATTTTGGTTTGATGGTGATTGGGATAAAAAAGACGCAAATTGGAAACATTCACGACTTTACGGTATGATTCGCAAATACCAACCTGAAGCTATCATTATCAATAATACCGGTCTTAAAGAACGTGGCCAAATTAGTAATTCAGAGATTGACGTTGTAACTTACGAACGAGAAACACCTAGCCAAGTCAATCACGGCTTTGATGATAAGTATGTAGCCGGTGAAGCTTCAATTACTATGAACAAACACTGGGGATTTGCCAAAAATGATTTAGATTTTAAGTCCGGTAAAGAATTAATAGAAAACATTGTGCATTGTCGCGGCATTGGTGCCAATATTTTGCTCAACATTGGACTTACTGGTAGCGGCAAAATTCCTGAAATAAATCATGCTATCATGCAGCAAATAGGTAATTGGACAGAGATGGCCAGTGAAGCTATCTATAAAACCCGACCTGAGGCCGGGGTCCAAGCAAATGGTAATCAAAAAGATTTGGTACTTGGCAATGACAAAAATAAGTATCTGTTTATTCATGACTTAGAAATCGTCGGTAACGACAACGTGGTACTGGGCGGAGAAGGAAATACTTTGCGGTCTTTTGAAGGTTTCTTCAAAGAAATAAAAGCTATCAGCTGGTTAGACAACGGAGAAAAGCTATCATTTATGCAAGAACCAAAAAACGGTACATTAACTATTAATGCTTCTGGTTATGTCTATGGTAGCGATTGGTGTGTTCGCATCGCAAAAGTTACCTTTAAATAATACTTCAACTTTACCAACTAAAAAGCTCGCTAAATATTTCAAAAAGAAATTTAGCGAGCTCTTTTATATTAAATTATACTTTATCTTCCTTAGTGGTACCTTGTTTATCCTTGCGGTGCATAAAGGTTTTAATATTGCGATCAAATGAGTTTAAAAAAACAATACATCCAAAAACAAACACTGCCCCTATCAAAGTTAAACCAATAGAATTCTTACAATAAATGATTCCAAATGCTAATAACAAAATGCTAAGTAATCCTACTAGAACACTATAAATTTTATGTCCAGCAAGATAAACTTGGCTAACCACTTTATTCGCAAGCAAAAAGATAATTAACAAGCCAATAATTAATAAAAATGTTTGCCACATTTAATTTTTCCTTTGGTTACTTAGACTCAAAATTAAATTTTGTCCAAGGACGTAAATATTTTAGTAGTGATAATTCATCAGCCTTAATCGCCCCAACCTTATTCTTTCTTTTATCACTATGTGGTTGTAAAACTACTTGTAGTTCATTCTTATAGACACCAAAATCATCATTACAAATTAGAATGTCCCCTACTTCAAATTCACTATCATTATCATGAGCTGGATTATCATCATGATATTTAACTCGTGGTTGAGTTGAACGTGCAACTAAGGAATTACTATCGCCGCGACGAAAATGATTCTCAGTTAATAAAATTTTTTGTTCTACTTCACTAATATCCTTAACCATTTCTACGTCAAGAGTTAATTTATATCTATCTAATTCACTAAGACTGCGCAATTCAGCTTCACTAGCATACGAATTGCCAATGATGACATCATCAATTAGATTACTCATAAATAGGGACTTAGCTTGAACTTCAACTGGTAAATACCGGTCCGATTCCCGCGTAGGTAAACCATCATTGACATCCCAAGGACCATGAGTTCCGCATTGACTAGAAACAAACGCTGCTGTATGAATACCATGTTTTTTGAAGTTTTTACTACATTCAATAAAGAAGTCATCATCTAAACCGCAACCAACTTGTGGATAAAAGTTATGACAACCGTAAATAAACGGTTCGTTTGCTTCGTAACTCAAAATATTATCTAAATACCCGGTGTTATTACTCATATTCAATTCTATAATCATATGTTCAGGATTATAAGACAAAGCGGCTTCAGTCATCCCATCAAATCCCTCATCTAATCTGATGGCAGAAGCACCTAATTCTTCAAAAAATGAAAGATCAGTATATGAGGCACCTAGTTGTTTAAAAATCCGTGGCGACACATCAAGTGTAGTACTAAAACCATGCTTATTACCAAACTTAATAATATGTTGGAACTTTTTCTTAGTTGCTTCCACATCTTTAGCTTCAAGCATACTCATAAAAATTCGCGTATAACCATATTTTTCACCTAACAAAAGATACTGCTCATCTTCTTGTTCATTACTGTGATCCGGATAAATTGATAATCCGATATTTCTCATCGTCATAGATTGTCTCCTATAAAAAATTTAATCATTAAAGTTAAAAACACTTCACCAAATTACTTGTTGAAGTGTTTTTAGTATTTAATAGAACTATTTATTTAATTCTTCCTCGACTAAATCAAGTAATTTACCAGTAGCAAGAGGATTATACATATTGCGTGGAATCATCACAAAATTAATATCATGATTATTTGCTTCTTCTTCAACAACTTTTTTACGATAAACTGATTGCGGAGCAAGCAGAACAACGTCATAATCATTGGCATTCAAGTCATCAGCAACATTTTCTGTACCAGTTGCGTGAACTTGAACTTCCTGACCGCGTTTTTTTCCTTCTTTTTCCAAACCCTGAGCAATCAGAGAAGAACTCATTCCACCACTACATGATAATAAAATTTTCATTATATATTCCTCCTAAATTTCATTTAAGCTGCTGCAACTTCTTCGGCTTCAGTTTCAGCTTCAACCTTAATTTGATGTCTGTCCCACATCTTAAAGAATGGCAAATAAATCAGCATCGAGACCAAAATATTGATGATTCCGACGACAATTGCACGCCAATCATACCCAGTCGCAAAGAACGCTCCAATTGGTCCTGGCAAAACCCATGGAACAATCGCCGTAGTTTTATTTAATAATCCTGTTACTGTTGCTGCCCAAGTAATCAATCCATCAGCCATTGGTGCCAAAATAAATGGAGCCGCAAAATATGGATTAAGCACAATTGGAATACCAAACATAACTGGTTCACTAATGTTGAAAATACTTGGAATTAAAACAACTTTACCCATGGCCTTGCCCATTTCAGATTTAGAAAAGAACGCCATTAAGATACAGAGTGCCAAAATAGAACCAGCACCACCAATATAAACAAAGAATTGTAATAATTGTTCTGTCATAAAGTGTGGTACTGTTGCAGCAGTTGCACCATGTGTAACGGCAGCCATATTAGCATTTAAATGTTGATACCAAAATGGATAAACAGGTGTCGAAGTGATTGCACCATGCACACCAAATAACCAAAATAAAGAATTAAAAAAGATCGGTACCAGCACTGAAATCAAATTATCTTTACCAAACTGTGCTAATGGTGACAACAAATCAAGTAAGGCCTGATTTAAATCAAAATGTAAGCCAGCCTTAATTAGCCACGCTGCAATAATTAAGACAGAGGCTGGAATTAATGAAGTAAACGCACTTGAAACCGCTGGCGGCATACCATCAGGCATTTTGATAACTAAATTTTTCTCTTTAAAAAAGTGAATCACCCAAACTGAAGCAGCTGCTGCAAACATAGCTGTAAATAAGCCATATGATCCAAAGTTTTGGGCTGGAAAAACTGTCCCTGCAGCAATTCCAGTCTTCTTAGCAATCTCTGGTGTAATAGTACCAGGAGTAATAGTCAACATTAAATACACCATCACAGCGATTGTACTACTAGAATTACGATCAAGCTTATATGACTTAGCTAAGTGCGAAGCAATTGAATAACATGCATACAATCCCATTAAACCAATTGAAAAAGTAACCGGTAATTGAAAAGCAGCAATATTTTGTTTGATAAACGGCAACGGAATCTGTGCAATCAAGGTAAAAATAGAACTGGCAATTGAAACTGGAATAATTACGGCCATCCCATTTGAGATAGCCGACATATACCTATTTCCAGCTATTGCAGCCATTACGCTTGAAATTTTTTCTGAATTAAATTTCATTTCTGCCTCCTTTATAAGATAAATAAAATTATTTTTGTTTTTCCTTTAATTCAACCAACTGCTTGTTAGTATTAACAATATTGGGAGTTAAATCACGAATTAATTCTGCAGCCATCATTTGATCTTCTGCATGAACCAGCAAAATACTAAACGGTAGTTTTTTCTGATCTGCCTCAGAACTAATTATTTTTAAGTGAACATTTTGTGCTGTTTTTAAACATTCATTAGCCTTCTTAAAATTAGTATCATAATTAGCGAATTCACCATGCTCTGCATCATCAATAATTTGCATTAATAAAGACCGTGCCTCACCAGTGTTGCTTATCATATCAAAGGCAACCTGTTCGATTTCATCCATTTTACTTCACCTTCTTTCAATTAGTATTATCTTGAATACTAGCTGTTTTCACCATTCGTTAATAGTAACCGCTTGCATATACCAATTATATTATAAGTTCAAAATTGTTACAATCTTTTTTTGAAAAAATATATCAAAAAAAGCTCCCGAAATTGATATTTCAATTTCAAAAGCTCTTAAATATTTAACATATTGCAACAATTTTAATTAGTTTGTTTATTGGCTATTTCCTTTAGCCCAGGTAAACTAACCATGATAAGCAAACTAATAATATATAGACTTGATAAAAAGCCCATCACCACCGTTAAGTTATAGTGATCCATTAGCATCCCGATGATAACTGAAGAAAAACCACCAATTGCTCGCCCAACATTGACAATAATATTATTCGCACTCGAACGAATTTCAGTTGGATACAGACAACTAATTACAGCACCATACCCACCAAACATCCCATTAGAGAAAAAGCCAACAATGGCGCCAATTAGCAGTAGTGTAATCATGTCAGTGGCTAAACTTAGGGTATAAACCATAATTGCCGAACCAATTAAGAAAATGGAAAATGCTCGACGAGGACCAAAATGATCAAAAATTGAACCAAAAGTCATCATCCCAATACTCATTCCAACGATGGTGGCAATCATCCATAAACTTGAATTAGCAACATTCAAATTCAATTGCTTTTGAACAATCGTTGGCAGCCAATTCATTAAGCCAAAATAACCAGCTATCTGCACAATCATCATGATCATTAAACCCAAACTTTGCCACGCTAAACGAGGAGTAGCAAACATTTTGCGGACAACCGTTGTTAATAAGGAATCTTTTTCTGCACTTTTTGCATTTAAAAATTGTTGACTCTCATGCAAATGCTTTCTAACAAAAATAGTTAGCACCACTGGCACAATTCCGACCAAAAATAACATATGCCATCCAGCAGTTGGAATGATCCAAGCCGCAATGATTGCTGCAAAGATTGCGCCAATTTGACCACCAACAGCAGCAATTGAAGTTAACTTACCAATTTCATTTTTAGGAAAAGCCTCAGCAATTAACGAAATCCCCACTCCATATTCTCCGCCAGCTCCGACACCTGCTAAAAAGCGTAAACCATAAATCAAATAAAGATTATTGGTAAACGCCATACAAGCCGTAGCAACTGCAAAAATGATTACGGTATGGCTAAAAGTTTTTACACGGCCAATCTTATCCCCCAAGATGCCAAAAATGATGCCACCAAATAACATTCCTACATTAGTAATCGATGAAATCAGTCCTGCTGCAGGTCCTGAAAGATGTAAATCAGCAATCATTGAACTCATTGCAAACGACAAAAATAGCACATCCATGTTTTCTAACATAAAACCCGATGAAGTAGACGCAAGCGTCCATTTCTGATTCTTACTTAGTGCATGTCTGTGCCGATTAGCTATTTCCATATTTAATTCCTCCAAAATGAGCGCTCACTGTCGCTCAATTATTTCCTTGGAAGATCATTTTACTCGGTTTATCTTTTTTTTCAACAATATTTTTAAAATTTACTAAAACTAGCCAGTTTTTCTGTAGTTAAATCACGAATAATTGCCACTGTTAAATCAACCGCGGCTTTAAAGTCTTGGTAGGCGCTAAAACAATATGGTGAATGCTCATACCGAACAGGAATCCCAATCACAATTGTTGGTGCACCATTTTCATAATATATTGCGGCACCATCTTGACCACCACCAGTTCTAACTGAGCGAGTATAAGGCAAATGATTTTTATCAGCCAAATCACAAGCATACTGCTGAAATTTAGGATTAGGCAGAAAAGAAGTATCCATATCCCGCAACATTGGGCCACGTTTCAACCCAGTCTGTGACAACCAACTATCTGTAAAAGTATCATCTGCTGGACAAGATTCAAGCACAATTGCCAGATCAGGTTTTACAGCTCTAGCAGTAACATAGGCTCCGCGTAAACCAACTTCTTCTTGACTTGATAAAGCAGCAACTACGTTTAAATTGGTTTCCTCACCTTTCAAGTTATCCAACACGTCTACCATTGCCGCAGCACCAAATCGGTCATCAAAATCTTTACCAAAAAATAGACCATTTTTTTCGTTATATTCACACTTTACATCCACAAAAATTGGACAGCCAGTATCAATCTTGTAATCGTTAATCGTTTCATCACGTGAACTCGAACCTACATCAATCGACATCTCACTAACATCAGGAACATTATTACGTTCAGCCTCTGTCATAAAGTGTGGCGGTTTAGTAGCCACTACTCCACTGATATATTCACCATCACGGTTCTTAATTTTAACGCGCAAAGCTGGAATATTATATTTAACCCAGCCACCAAGGGGAACAAACTTAATCATTCCGTTTGGCCGTACAGCCTGCGTAATGAACCCAACAGCGTCAGAATGAGCATCAAGCTGGATAACCGGCCTGTCACGTTTATTTTCTTTTTTGGCAGCATAAACATTCAACATACCATCGACTTTAACATCTGCCAAACCCTTAACTGTTTGGGTAAATAGCTTAACAAAATCTTCCTCAAAGCCTGAAGTCGAATTTGCATCTGAAAAATCTTTTAGCATTTGAATTTCTTGTTCTTTTTTCATTTTGCAACATCCTCACTTGTCATCATCTTATCTCTATTATAGCAAAGAAGATCAAATTTCAACTGGATTTCTAGCCAATCGACTAATTTTAGAGAAAAATCGCTATCATTACAGGCAAAACGATAATTTGTGCAACTTTTACTTGAAAAAATGATATAATCGAACTTATTAAGTTTAGCAATTTAGTTGAAGTGAAGGGTAGATAAATGTCGAAACGCGACAATATTAGTAAAATTATTGATCATAAGCTATTTACTGAGGACGATATCCAGCAAATGTGTGTCAGCTTAGGTAAGCAATTAACCGAAGACTATGCTGGAAAAAAGCCATTAGTTGTTGGAGCCCTTAAAGGAGCAATCTTCTTTTTAACTGATTTAGTCAGAGAAATGGATGTTGAAGAAGAAATTGACTTTATGGATGTTTCCAGTTATGGGAATTCCTTCGAGTCTACTGGTAATGTCAGATTAATTTCTGATTTAAGTACAGACGTTAGTGGCCGCGATGTGTTAATTGTTGAGGATATCGTTGATACTGGTCTAACTTTGCAGTACATGAAGGAGTTGATACTGCAGCGTGGAGCTAACAGTGTTAAGTGTTGCGTTTTGCTTAACAAAGAGGCCAACCGTGCAACAGATGTCGAGATCGAATACTATGGTTCAAAAGTTGGCAATGAATTTGTAGTTGGGTATGGCCTGGATTTTAAGAATTGTTATCGTAACTTACGTTACATTGGTGTGTTAAAGCCAGAAGTTATTGCCCAGACTGCAGAATAAATAAAATACGACAATCGAAAAGGAGTTATTTTAGCAAATAACTCCTTTTAAGTTTTACCAATTTTTATCCTATGTTTGGAACATCATCAAGCTGCTTAGCATTAACAACAAACCAGCGCATAAAGCCCTGTTCAACTTTTTCTAATTTGAACTCAAAACCTTCAAATTCAACCGTTTCATCTTCTTTTAAATCTGGATAGTGCTCCATCATGTAGCCACCAATAGTGATAATATCACTATTTTGAAAACTGGCTAGATCCTTGCGGAAATATCGTTCAAAATCATACAAGGTGGTTTTACCAGAAACATGAATCTGCCCTGTCTTATCCTTGATAATGTAATCATCAGAAACATCATCAATTTCATCTTTAACAGTACCAAACAATTCCTCATAAATATCTTTATCCGTAACAATTCCACTAGTACCACCATATTCATCCACAACCAAAACAATGGGAGTATGTTTTTGAATCATTAAATGCAAAACATCTTGAATTGGCATCGATTCTGGTACAGTTATCATTGTTCGAATGATTCGAGTTACTGGAACCTGAGCATTGATTTGATTTTGTTGAACAATGTCAAAAGAATAAACATAACCAACCATGTCATCCTTATTATTATCACGTACAACTGGCAACCTACTTTGACCAGACTTTAGATAAAGCTTCAAAGACTGCTCAATTGTATCCGTTGAATTAATTACTACCAATCGCGTACGATCAGTCATAATATCCTTAGCAACTTTATCATTGAGTTCAAACGCCCGTTTCATATAAGTCAAGTCGTTTTTATCAAGTGACCCACCATGAACAGCTTTACGTGATAACTTGATGATTTCAGATTGTGAATAAACCTCGTCTTCTTCTTTTTCAGGATCAAAACCTAAAATTTTTAGTAAACCATTAGAACTGGTATTGAGCAACCAAACAAAAGGATAAACTAAAGTATGGAAAAACTGCAAAGGAGTCGCAATTGCCAATAACATCTTTACTGGCATTTCAATAGCAATATTCTTAGGCACAATTTCAGTTACCACAACCTCTAAATAAGTTAGAAAGATAACACCTAAAACTGCACTCAAAGACCGGACTACCGATCGATTTAGTTGTAACAAATTAAACAAATTAGCAAACAATACTGCAAAGGTATCGGCCGAAAACCAACCTAAAACTACCCCTACCAGCGTAGTACCGACTTGCGTTGTTGATAAGTATTCATTTAGATTGTGCACCATATGCAAAGCACGTTTAACCTTACCAGTATTGCCAGACTTGTTAGCCAGCATATCTTCTAGTTGACTAGAACGCGTCTGGACTAATGCAAATTCTGCAACTACAAAAAAAGCCGCAAACACGAAGATCACTAAAGTTGCAATTAAGTTAGTTATTATTTGGGTTGTATTCAAAATTATTCCCCTCAATTAAAATTCTAACCTATATTTTAGCATTAATAACTTGTCTATTCACAAAAAGAGCAGAATTATTTAACAAGTTTATAAACTTTTTCAAACGGCAATCGTTCTGGGAAAAATTTGGGATCATTAACTTCCGCTAATTTATCCTTATATCCTAACCCAATTGCCATTCCGACCAGTTCATCTTCCGGAATTTGGCCATATTTACGCACAATTTCAGGATAAGCAACCATAGAATGCGCAGGCATTACGCCTAAGCCCTCATCGATTGCTAACAACATTATGCTTTGTGCCAGAATTCCTAAGTCAAAAACAGACCAAGCTGGCGATGAACGTGGAATTGTCAAATAAGCCACGGCTTGTGCATTAAACATCGTATCATTTGCATCTTTAAATAAGTCCATTTTGTTATGAAAAAAATATGGTAAAGTTGCTCCAACAGCCGCCATATTTTGACTAGGATATGAATCCCAATTTAGCGACAGTGTGGTAGCAAAATCTTCATGTGGTTTTACATTTTCATCAAGTTGTTGTTTTACCTCCTTTTTAAGGCTACTGAGAGCATTTTCAGTTACCATATAAATTCGCCATGGTTGCGAATTTAATAATGACGGCGATTCTTGCGCTTTTTTAACTATTCTAGCAAGTACTTTTTCGTTAACTTTTCTATTAGTAAACTTACGAGTTACGCGCTCATGGTCATATACATCATTAAATTCCATTGCGATTCAAATCCTTACATCTTAAATTAAGCATATTAATACACTCTTATTCTTTCCAATAAATAAATTTATCAAAAAACTTAAACATAAGTAACAATAACCTATACTCTTCCCGTTTTTAACATAAAACTTGAATAATTTTATCCAAGTTTTTTTGCTAAAAATTAATTAAATTAATCACACACACATAATAATACTAATCAATAATGGACAACTTTGCAAAGATAAAAAACAAAGATAACACTTATAATTCGCGTTTTATCAGGATTTAATAACGATATTTTTTGTAGCATTTTTAGATAGTTATAGCTATATTAATATCAAATTATTATTTTATAACTTAATATCATTTTTAAAATAATTAATGAATAACTAAATATCATTCATAAAAATTAGTACATTTTACTAAAAAACAGTCCAATTAGACTTTTCTAATCAAACTGCTAAATTAAAATTTATATTTGCGACGCAGCTCTCGTTCCTGATCGCGTTTTTTGATCGTTTCACGTTTATCATACTGCTTTTTACCTTGACCAACGCCGATTAATACTTTAGCGAAGCCATGCTTTAAGTATACTTTTAGTGGTACAATCGTAACTCCTCGCTCTGCTTGTTGCTTAGCTAAGCGCGCAATCTCTTTTTTATGTAACAGCAGTCGCCTACTACGCACAGGCTCATGATTGTAACGATTGCCCTGTTTGTACTCACTGATATGAACGTTCTCTAAGAAGGCGGAACCATTAACAATTTGAACATAGCCATCACGCAAATTAATCCGACGAGCGCGAACTGACTTAATCTCTGTTCCCGTTAATGATATTCCAGCTTCAAACGTATCCTTGATGAAATAATCATGATGAGCTTTTTTATTTTGCGCAACTAAATTCTGATCTTTACCTTTCATCAGTTCACTATCCTAACGCTTATATCTACTAAAGTGTGGATGATTGCCATTTGAGTGATAATTTCCACCCTTTTTACCATTATGATTACCACGATTCTTAGCACCACGATCATGATGAAAATCACGCTGGTCACGGCCAGCTCTATTACCACGATCATGATGTGGCGTCTTTGGAGCATTCGGATCATAAACCTCGAAATCGAGTTGGTGCTGTTCAATATTAGCATTAATCAAAGTTACCTTGATTGGCATCCCAACTCGATACTGCTTATGACTACCACGACCAGTCAATGTCATGTTCTTCTCATTATAACTATAAAAATCATCAGTTAAATTCGAAATATGAATTAGCCCTTCAACAGTATTAGGCAATTGAATAAACATCCCAAAACTGACCACTGAAGCAACAACTGCATCAAAATGTTGCCCAACTTGATCAGCCATGTATTCGGTCATCTTCAAGTCATTAACTTCTCGCTCGGTATCGATAGATACCCGCTCCTGAGTTGAAGTTTGTTCAGCAACATCTGGTAAATAACTAGCAAAATGCGTTTGCGTTTCTTTTCCTACACCTTCTTCAGCATAAGCATGAATCATTCTATGTACCATTAGATCAGAATAACGTCTAATTGGTGAAGTAAAGTGCGTATAAAATTGTGCTGCTAAACCAAAATGTCCTAGAGGCTCTTCTGAATAATGCGCCTGTTTTAAACTACGCAACATCATCATTTGCACTACTGCTTCTTCAGGGGTGCCAGTGGTTTTAGATACGACTTTTTGCAAATCAATTGGCTTAATATGATTAGGATCTGCCTTAACGTCCAAACCAAATGCACTGCAAAATTCGAAGAAGTTCTTAATTCTTTCGCCATCAGGTGTCTCGTGAACCCGATACAAAAACGGTACGTGTTTTTTATAGAAATCTTCTGCAACCGTTTCATTAGCTATTAACATAAAAGATTCAATCATCTTTTCTGCAACACCACGATCATGCAACACAATATCAGTTGGTTTACCTTGATCATCCACAACAATCTTGGCTTCAGGTTCCTCAAAATCAATTGCACCACGTTGATGACGCTTTTGATACAAGGCATTATGCAATTGTGCCATATCTTGTAACATTGGTTGTAATTGTTCAATATTAGGCTCAAGTTCAACAGTATTGTTAGGATCTAAAGCTTGATTTACTTTGTTATAAGTTAATCTGCCATGCGATTGCATCACACTAGGATGAATTTGATAATTAATTCGCTCACCACTTGGCGTAATTTCCATTTCACATGATAAAACTAAGCGATCTTGGCCTTCATTTAGGGAACAAATACCATTAGAAAGACGAAACGGCAACATTGGGATTACCCGATCAACTAGATAAGTACTATTACCACGGGTATAAGCTTCTTTGTCAAGTGGCGAATTTTCAGTAACATAATGCGCAACATCAGCAATATGAACTCCTAAATGATAATTTCCATTAGGCAATTTCCATAAAACCACAGCGTCATCAAAATCTTTAGAATCGTCACCATCAATGGTAACTGCTGGTTGATCGCGAATATCTTCTCTGTCAACCAGATCTTGCTCACTAATATGGTCGGGAATTTCATTGGCCTGCTTCATTGCATCTTCAGACCATTGAGTACGGACTTCATGAGCAGATACAATCGACATAATATCGACGCCAGGATCATTCTTATTACCAATAATATTAATTACCAAACCAGCCATGGTATCTGGATTATCCTTACTTGGATAATTGGCAATTGAAACCTTAACCATATCTCCCATCTGTGGTCTTAAACCGTCTTCACCCACATAGACGCGATACCGATGCAATTTTTTATTAGTACTTAAAACATAGCCAACAAAATGACTCAACTTTACTTGTTCATCAGGCAAAGGATAAAATTCACCAACTAGCGTATCCATGCTACGCTCAATAATGGTTTCTACCTGGCCTTCAGGACCTTTACCATTCCAAGGATTACCATCAGCTGTTATTTTAACTCTGACTTGATCGCCATCAATTGCATAAGCTGTGTAATCACTAGCAATGAAAATATCATCAACAGTATCATCCTCAAGCTTTACAAAACCAAAGCCTTTATCATTTGCCTTAAAAATTCCTTCAACAACTGTGTTTTCTACAGCTAGCTGATAACGGCCGTTACCATCGGTAATAATTTTCTTTTCTTGTTCCAGATAAGCCAGTGCCTTAACCAGATCAGAAAAACTTCCCAAATGATCGCGGCGCAAAAGCCGCTCAATCTGCTCCACTTGATATTGTTTATTAGGATTGTGACGGAATATCTCCAAAACATTAGCTAAAATTTTTTCATTTTGTGCCATGCACAAATCTCCATTTCATTAATAAAAATACAAAAAAACCTCCCAAAACATTGATCGGGAGGAACCAAGCCTATTTTGAAGACAAATAAGCTAAAATAATAGCAAAAACGAAAAAGAGCACTAACAAAACTGCGGTCACTTTTTCCATAAATGCTTCAAAACCACGTTTCTTTGTTTGACCACTAAAAACCGCGCCACCTGACAGAGCATTCAATGCATCCTGTTGCTTTTGCGGCTGCATCATTGTTGCAATAACAATTAAGATTGAAACGATAATTAGTAGCGTCATAAATAAATTATACATGCGCTGCCTCCAATATAAAGATACGATTACTGTTAAATTTTAGCACAAAATAGAATTTATTTCGAGCCCTTATTCTTAAGTTCAGGCGCATCTGTTTGGAATTTATCCTGCGTCGTCTTTTTACCATTTTGATACCATAAAGAAGTTTTGTCAGTCGTATATAACCTCTTTAACGATACTTCTTTATTGTAATCATAATCTTTGACCTTTACTTTTTTGAACCATTTGGGTTTATAAAAACGCAACAGATTCTGATCAATTATTCGATCCGAAAGCGACAACTGCGTTGTCACATTATTCGAAATTGCCGTTAACTTAGTCTTCACCCTTTTAGTTGGTTTAGTTAACTCAGTCCCCGTCTCAGTATCATAATAACTCCCACTAACCTTAGTATACTGCGGTGTAATAAAATCACCATTTCGCTGTGGGACAATTTGCGGATTCTGCTTGCTCAATAAGTCATGGCCAAATTGAATTGTTTGCTTATTATTAATCCCTAACAAATTAAGCAGTGTCGGCAAAACATCTATTTCACCACCATAGGTCGGTTTAATACCGCCCTTTAAACCTTTCATATGAAACATCAACGGTACCCTCTGAAATTTCAAATTATCGAAGTCAGTGAATTCGTCTTGCTTAAGTAGTTGTGCACTCGCCTTATGGTGATTACCTGAAATACCATAATGATCACCGTAGAAAACCAGTAACGTTTTTTTATCTAGCCCAGTTTTCTTTAGCCAACTCATAAATTCGCCAATTGCCTGATCTAAATAGTGTGCAGTCTGCACATACCCATCAACCGTTTCATCCCCGGTATCAGTCTTAGTAATTGTTTGGTTCTTCTTATCCAGATCATATGGATAATGATTGGTTACAGTAATCATTTTTAAATAAAACGGCTGCGGCAAGCGCTCAATATATTTGATTGATTGCTCAAAAAACAGTTTATCCTTAATCCCATATCCCAAATAGTAATCTGGCTTGTTATCATAATAGGATAAAGGCATAAAATATTGATACCCGAATTGTTTATATGCGTTATTCCGATTCCAAAATGAACCGGCTCCACCATGCATCACAGCAGCAGTATACCCTGCTTTTTGATTGAGAATCGCTGGTGCACTTTCAAAAGTATTCGAGGTACCATAACTTGACATTGCAGATCCCGATTGCAAACCGTATAGTGAATTCTCTAGCATCATCTCAGCATCAGAGGTTTTTCCTTGCCCAACCTGATTATAAAAGTTGCTAAAACTCAACGTATCTTTAGCATGATATAGCTTGTTTATGTTTGGTGTTACAGCCTTGCCTTTCCATTTATAGCCAATTAAGAATTGCTGAAAACTTTCAAGGTGAATTACCAATACATTTTTACCTTTAGCTACTCCGGTATATTGCGGATTAGGCTTAACATAATTTGCACGCAGAAATTTTTGAATCGAATTAAGATCTGAAACATTTGCTTTAGCCATTTGTGCACTTGTTTGGGCAGTTTTAAAACTATCATACACAGCGTACTCATTGATACCTAAGTATTTAACAATATAGTTATTATCAAACGTTCTAGTTAAAAGGCCTGAACGATCTTTTTGCGCCATTTTTAAATTAAGTCCAATTAAAACGACAGCTAAACATTCGATTAAGATATTAAATTTGATTTTTAACGTTCGTAAGTCATACTTAATAATTTTACTTGCTAATAAACCAGCAATTACTACAACATCACTTAAGGATAAAAAATCTGTCGCATGAATAATACCAACAATACTTTTACCTAAATTATCTGAAGTTGATCCTGAAGTCTTAATAATTGATACCGATAAAAAATTTGAAAACTCCCGATAATATAAAATATTGGCAAACAGCCATAAACTAAGGATTAAGTCAATTGTGATGATAATCCAATAGGACTTGCGCCCCTTAAAAAAGAGTCCTGCACCGAGCAACAATAAGCCAGCAGGTAATGGATTAAAAAATAAGAGCAGATTTTGCATTGCTCCCACAGCACCTAAATTGAACTTCGTCAAATAGATCACATAAGTTTTAAGCCAAAAAGATACCAAAATCATGGTAAAAAATCCTAATTTGTTTTCAGTTAACCACTGAAAAAAAGCTTTGGTTCGTGCCATCCGATTCTCCTTTCACTAACTTAATATCTTACTCGCAAGCTAAATAAAACAAAGTTCTTTTAGGAAATATTAACTATTCTTGTTTGCCATAACTTTCTTTGGCTTAAAACTCCAACCAAAAATGCCTAAAATCATCCCAAAGAAATAAGTTACAAAGCGCCAAATAAACATTCCTAAAACTAAAGTACCACTATTGCTAATAAAGGTCGCAAACAATGTCTGAAAACTATATTCGGCACCTCCAGAAGCACCAGGAATGGGAACAACTGCCATGAACATGGTAATCATAATATTCATTTGTGTTACACTAGCCCAGTTTGCTGGCACATTGAGAGTTACCAAAATAAGATAAGGAATTGAATAAAAGCATAATAGCTGCAGAATTGTAAACAATACACTTAGGACTAATTTCTTTTTTTCTTGTTTTAATTTTTGACTTTCTTGATAAAAAGTATCAATTTTGGCCATAGTATTTTTGCGCCAAGACGCAATTTTCTTAGGACTGAAAAATTTAGCAAGTAAATCGAGCAGCCAATTAGCCAATTTTTTAGTCCAATCGTAAGCAAACAGGGCCGCAAGCAAAAAAATAATCGATCCTACATGAATCAAAAAGCCAATTGCAATAAAAATTGCTAAACCAGCAAACTTGGTTGCTACTAGATGAAAACCAAAAATAATCGTTGTTATGTAAGCAAAAAAGACCACGATTTGGTAAATGATAAACTTCATCAATAGCAGCGAAGTTGCCCGACCACCTTCAATACCCATCTGTACCATTGCAGCCAATTGTGATGGCTGACCTCCAGTAGACATTGGTGTGATTGCATTAAAAAGGGCTTGAATTAATGGTATCCGAAAAAATGACCACTTAGATCGATGAGGTTCGTTTTTGCGACTAGCCAAAACCGCCAACGTGCTCGCTTCAAAACCATAAGACAGCAACATTAACAAAAAAACGGCAATTAGTGCCACGTAATTTATGTTATTTGCAGCTTGCAACAATTGAGTAACTGGTGTTGATTTTAAATCCACATACAAAACCGTGCCACTAATAAGTAAGACAACTAAAATGCCCCAGACGTGTTTTTTATTCATTAGCGAATCTGTCCTAATTTTTTACCAATCGCATATTGTTCATGATAAAACTCATTCCAAATTCGCGCCAAATTATCTTCTGAATATTTAACACTAGCCTCGTTAGCTAAATTACTATACTTATTTAACAAAGCTGGATCAGAGGCCATTTGACGTAATTGTGCATTCATTTGTTCGAAATCCTGACCGCTTAAATAATAACCAGCAATGATAGCCTGATATAAGTCAAGGTCCCGCAATAAAACTGGTGTCCCACAACTAAAAGCCTCAAGCACTGACATTGGAAATAACTCATCAAATGATGGTAAAAGGAACACGTCCGCAATATTCAGATAGTCAACCAATTTTGAGCGTTCAATTATTCCCGTAAAGGTGAGGTTTTTAGGAGGGTTGTCAACCAACTTCTTAAAATGATCATAACCATCAGTGATTTTGCCAAACGAAAACCCACCTGCCCAGATAAATTGCATTTCTGGATTAGCCTGCGCCAGCTTAACAAAGTCGTCTACACCCTTACGTGCTTGCACTTGCCCATCACCTAGTACAACGAATTTATCCAAAGGAATACCTAATTGATGGCGAAACGCATTCTTCTTTTCCTGACGTTCAGGATAAAATTCTGCCTTTGAGACAAAATTGGGAATATATTTCACTCGATCACGTTTAATACCATACTTAACCAATTTATCAATAAAAATTGGATTAACCACCACAATTTGATCCATTCGTTTATAAAAATCAATCACATAGCGATAAAAAACTTTTTTAGCAAAATTAGGTAACTTGATTGAGCCTTCTAAAGTTTCCGGTAAAAAATGTACATACCCAATCTTACGTCCACGTGCACTTGCAAAACTGTTAGCAAAATAAGTAGGATTAATTGTATGATAGTGCGTTAAATCACTCACTCCATATTTATTATTGGTAACGTAGAACTCATCAACTAGACGCGTCCGCATCAAATCCATTAGTTCCTGATAAGCAGAGCCAACTCCCTGTCCTTGAACCGAAGCGGCTTGCGAAAACATATTTATTCTAATCATTTGTATCCTCTTTAAGATCCTGGGCGTAATTTATAATCACATCTTGATAAAATTGATATACTCTTTTGCCAAAACGTTTAGCAGAGATTTGCTCCAACTTTTTAGCTAACTCTTCTTTAGGTATTTCATACGAACCTTGTCTCAGATAATCTAAAATCTCAGTAGTCATTTCACTAGGTTGAGTAAAAACTTTTCCCAAACTAGTATCATCAAACACCTGTTCAGTGTAATCTGTATCATAAACAACACATCTAGTACCAGCCGCTAGGGCCTCAATGTAAGTTAGTCCTTGAGTTTCAGTATCACTAGCCGAAACAAAAATATCAGCCATCTTGTAATATGCACCCACGTCTTCGTGGGCTACACTACCAGTAAATATAACATATTCTTCCAAAGTCAAACGCTCTACTTGATCTTCTAAAACATCAACATCTGGACCATCGCCAGCAATTACTAAGCGAACTTTAGGAAACTCATCAATAATGTCTGGCATTGCCGTCAAAATACGATCAATTTTCTTTTCGCCAGCTATTCGACTTAAAGTTAACAACACAGGTGCGTCACTGGCAATTCCTAATTCAGCACGAATATCACGATTAGGCGCTTCTGACATCGTATTGACGTCGACACCGGTTGGAATGACTCTCATAGGTATAGTTACGCCATATCGCTTAAGTAACGCTTTAACACGCTCGCTAGGAGCAATTACGCCGGCCATATTTTTAAGATAAACGTTAGTAAATTGCTTAACATGATATGGCTTTAATAAATGACCATTTAAAACATAATGTAAGTAATCTTCGTACATAGTGTGATAAGTATGAATTGCTGGAATTTTGAGTTGATGGGCCACGTACTTGCCAATCATTCCCAACGCAAATTCAGTTTGTGTATGAACAATATCAAGGTTAACTTCACGCGCAACTTTAGCAGCTTCAAAAAAGCCACGAAAAGCCACCCGGCGATCAGTAAAAGAAATAAACGGTACACTACTAAAACGAAAGACATTCGGTTCAACAGTATCTTTAGATACATGCGGATCAGTTGTAGTAAAAATGAACACATTGTGTCCCTGCTTCTCCAATGAATCTTTTAAAGTCTTAATTGAAGTCGCAACTCCACTAATTTGTGGAAAATATGTATCGGTAAAAATACCAATATTCATTTGAATACCTCCATATACAGGTATTATAAAGATTCCACATTACTTGTGCAATTTTTATAAAATAAATTAATTTTCTTCATAAAAAAACAGCCCCTATTCAGGAGCTGTTACATATAGCGGTGATCGGGGTCGAACCGATACGTCCTATAGGGACACCAGATTTTGAGTCTGACGCGTCTGCCAATTCCGCCACACCGCCATTTATATTAAATTAATAGTCTAACAAAGGTAGACACAAGGCGGAGGTCGGATTTGAACCGACGATTAAGGTTTTGCAGACCTCTGCCTTACCACTTGGCTACACCGCCATTAGCTATTTTATTAATAGATTGGGATAGCTGGATTCGAACCAGCGCATAATAGAGTCAAAGTCTAGTGCCTTACCACTTGGCTATATCCCAATACTAGGGCGGAATATGGGATTCGAACCCATGTATGCCGGATCCACAAACCGGTGTGTTAACCCCTTCACCAATTCCGCCATGAAGTTTTAACAGGGATAGTAGGAATTGAACCCACACTAGCGGTTTTGGAGACCGATGTACTACCTTTATACGATATCCCTATTATGGAGGAGGGTGGATTCGAACCGCCGAACTCAGAGAGAGCGGTTTTACAGACCGCCGCGTTTAGCCACTTCGCTACTCCTCCAGGCTGATGGCGCGGGACGGAATCGAACCGCCGACACAAGGAGCTTCAATCCTTTGCTCTACCGACTGAGCTACCGAGCCATCTTACGGTCCATATCAGATTTGAACTGATGATCTTCTCCGTGACAGGGAGACGAGATAAACCACTGCTCCAATGGACCATATTGCGGGAGATGGATTTGAACCACCGACCTTCGGGTTATGAGCCCGACGAGCTACCTAACTGCTCCATCCCGCGATGTTATTAAAGGAGGATGTGGGATTTGAACCCACGCACGAGAAACCCGTCTAACGGTTTTCAAAACCGTCCCCTTAAGCCACTTGGGTAATCCTCCAAAACTTAAAACGTCAATATTATTGCTGACAATGACCCGTACGGGATTTGAACCCATGTTACCGCCGTGAAAGGGCGATGTCTTAACCACTTGACCAACGGGTCGGATTTAGCTTGCAACACAAGACGCTTAATTATAATACCTGATATCAATTGAGATGTCAATAAGTTTTTTGATTTAAATAATTGCTTACCTAAATCACAACGTTATTAATAATACATTATTTATGTCAGACTTGCAAGTTTTTTAAATAAATTGTTAGTGTCAACTTTTTGTGGGTAATAAACTCTTAGCCTTTACCCTGCTGCTTTTTGTAGTTTTTGCTTTTTTAAATTATTTGCTCTGGTAACTCTATTAATTGTCCACCATTAATGATTCCCTGATTCCAGTAATGGGCTTTGGCCGTTTCCCCAAATTCTACTTGAAATTCATCATAATAAGTCTCTGCTTTGGCTTTAAACCGCTGATCTACTTGCATAATTCTTTGCGCTTTAGTTGTTTCTTTTTGCTTTTTAAGCAAATAATGAGTAATATCGCCACCATTTAACTGGAAGATAATACTCCTAGCTATACCTTCAGCGCCCTTTTTACTCCAGCCCATTGGTCTTGAGCTTAGGCGTTCTGACAAATAATGACTAATATGTCCTTCAGCCGTGCGGCGCTGATAGTCTGGAGCTTGGGTATTTAAAATTGCCTGCCAGTTACCTAATAGATAGGTCTTTGCCTGCTTTAGTGCCTCTTTTTGTGTTGTGGTTAATTCTGGATCACTAAAACGGGTTTTAAAGTATAACGCTACTTTATCCCGCTGACCTGTTAAAGCCCAATGATATAACCGATAAGCCGCACTGGCTTTAGTATTAACGGTTGCTTTACGGCAATACTTTAACAAGTGAAACCGATCCAAGACAAACTCACAGTTAGATATATATTTAGCTCCAGCTTTAATCCAGGGTGCACCATCGCCAGCCAGATAAACTTGTTTAGCCTGGGGATAATTAGCTTCTAAATAACACAAAACTTCGTCCCAGAGTTGTTCATTGGCTACTCCAGGATAAGTACCGGTAAAATACTTCGGATTGATTAAACGATGCCGCTTCTGCCTTTCATCATAACCTTCATGGACATAAACCAGCTTCATAAAATGATTACTGCCATCTTGAAAGGCCACGTGATCTTCATCAGCTTCTAAATAAACAATTTGCTTATCGCGCGGTTGGACCTGATCTGGCTGATTAGGCAACAGCTGTCCCTCACGATGCACAATATTCATGACTGTGGTTTTGGAATGAATTTCACTGTACTTAAGCATGTCAATGGCTGCTTGATAATGATACTTAGCCACATTTTCTAAGACAGCTGCCTTAAAGCCTAGAGTCATACGGCTATATTTTTCAAAGGATAATGCCCGATCTAACCAAAAGAAATATTGCTTAGACTTTTTATCTTGGTAATAAGTTCGCGTAGCTTTAACGGTATATTTCTGTTTACGACTGGGCAACTGCTTATAATTATCATCGAGCTGCTCAAGATAAGACCAAGCCCCAATGGCGTAATTCTTGCATAAAGGCTTCTAACAAATCATCAAAAGTAAGCTGGTTACTAAGCAGCTTATTAGTATTAGCAGTCAAATTATCTAACAAAAGTTGTAAGTCTTGTAGTAAACTAATCATATAGAAGAAAACCTCTCTGAATGTAATCTTGTTCAAACTACATTTTAGCAGAAGGCAATCTTCTATTTTTTATTTTCCCCACAAATACTTTACACTAACAAATAAATTCCTTACTGAAACTTGAAAGCAGTAAAACTAGCCAGATTCCTTATTGAGTCTGGCTTTTTTGGTTCTTAATTATATTTTAAACGCTTCTCTGCAGCTGCTTTTGAATAAATCCTGGCAGTAATTTAATAAAATTATTTATTATCCGCTCGACTTCTGTAGTTATTTCTTCTTTAACTGCTTTTAGGGCACTTAGCAGGTAGACCAATGCTTCTTCAAACGCCAAATCCGGCAACGCATCATTCATCAAATAGAATAAATCCCCAATTGTTCGCTCATCAACTGCTTGTCTCTCTTGCCAAGCCAGCAAGTCATAAGTTAAGGCGGTAATTGCAAAATATCCGCACTGACCATCGTAACTTTGAATTTGTGATTTATCTAAAGCTAGGTATTGCTTAGCTGCTTTAAAGTAGGTTTCTATCTGCCATCTACGACCATAAAGCTGAATGACTTCTTTAGGTTGCAGCTGATATCTGGTGGTAGCCAAGACCAAGTACTTTCCCTTATTACCACGTTTAGTAACATATACTAATCTGATAGGAAAACTATGTCCTTGATACTCTGCCTCGACTACACAACTATAAAGATAGTCATCTTTGGCTTTCAGCTTTGAGCCAGCTAAGCGTTCATACAAACTTTTTACATCATAAAGGCGACCACGATAGCGGTAGTATACCTTCTTGCTCAACTTAAGCATCGAGACACTGTCTAATCCTAACTGCTTTAACTGCCAGAACATTTTTGGCGAGGCAAACCAGCTGTCAAACAGTACATAGTCTGCTGGTACACCTTCATTGATAGCTTGCTTAAGCAATTCAACCGTGACATCATTCATTTGCCTTTGGGCTTGGGTTCTTCTTCTGCCTGCAATAGAACGATTATCGGTTGTAGTGGCTTTACTGCCAAGCAGATTTTGTTTTCTCTTGGTGGACATCAAAGCAAAATTAACTGGCAAAAAAGTATTGCCGTCACTCCAACCAACGGTCAAGCCACGATAACCATTAACATATTTATGCTCATTATGATCGTAAACTTTGGCAAGTAATTCCGCTTTCTTAGAATAGGAACGTGCTAGCAAAGTATCATCTACAATCAAAGCTAGTCTTCTACGCTTGTCGATTACCGGTTTAAGTACCTTAATTAGTTTGGCAGCAGCTAAGCAAAGCAGTTTTTGCCAATTGATGCGGCCATCATTAAGGATATTTCTGCCAGTCTTAGAGGTAAATTCAGCTGGTTGGTCAAAACGATACAGTGATTTACGGGCAAAACGTGATTGGATTAACCATTTGACTACCATGAGCAGGCTAACTAAAGAATGACGTTTAAAATTAACCTGTTTACTTAAGTCAGCTAGACCAATTAATTTTGTAAAAGATGAAATTAAGGAAGAAGTGTCCTTTTCTTGATTGAATTGCGGTATACTGTTCATAACGTAAGAACTCCTGTAACTTTAGTTTTGGTTATTTAAAGTATAACGCAGAGAGGGCTTGCGTTTTTATTTTTTAGGCAAAAAAGCTAGAAATCACGCTCTTTTGAGGTGATTTCTAGCTTTCAAGTTTCAGTTCCTTATTGTATTTTCTAGGACACTTTATTTACGCTAAACGAAAGCCTTATTTTATTTAAATAAAGTTTTGCGCATCTTTTGGATAAGGCGTGAGCGTGCCCGAATAATCGTCATTTGTTCAATCTGAAATTTCTTGATTACTTCTTCCTGCTGTAATATTCCAATACTAATTAATAAGCTCAACTTTTCTAAATCAGATAACTTTGGGATCAATTCTGCAAAGTATTCACTCATTGGAATTTTGCTATCAGCCGAAAATTGTTGGTTCATGGGAGTAAGACCATTCTTTATAGCAGTTTCAAAAGTAATAGATTGTGTTAAAGTTTTTCTACGATAAGCCTGATCCCTTCTAATTAGTGTTTTAGCATGATTATCAAGCCTTTTCTTAAAGTAACTACCGAAGCGCCCTTTGCTACTTTCATAGGCCATCACAGCCTGATAGCACTCAATTAGAGCATCCTGCTGCCAATCCTGCCTATCATAGCCTCGTACATAATATTTACATTTAACGTTATTAACCAATGGTTGATAATAGTGAAATAAATTCTCAAGTGCATCATCACTCCCCGCCTTTATTTGCTTAATTAATTCTGCTTCGATTTCCGGTGTTAATTCAAATTTTTGCATATTCTATTCCCTATAAAACGCTTTATTAGCTATATAAGTAGAATATTATTTTTAAATCAAAACTAATACCGAAACAATGTTCTAAATTAACAAAAAGACTAAATTAATTATTAATTTGACACAATAGTTCAATTGTGTTGAATTACTTTAAAAAAACAAAAAATATTTTGAAAATAAGTTAGCCAAACACAGCACAAATTGATAACAATTTCAGCTCGTCAATCAACAATTTTATCCCAGAAATAAATCGTGGTGGAAGAAGGATTGGCTGCAAGTCACAATTTACAAGCTACTTATGATTTGCTGAAGAAGTAAGCAAATTCAGCACACTACATATGGTTATCGTAACTTTTCCAACATGACTGCTAGAATTATGTTAGAAGCAAAAAATATCGTACTAAAAGAAAACACTTTAAGCATGTTTGCTTAAAGTGCATCTAATTCATTATGGAAGATTGTAGAATGAAGTTGAACACTTAAGTTCATTAAAAATAAAAAAGTCCATTGGACTTCTTTGATAGAATGTAATTACCTACAAAACTTTCTAGAAAGAAGTTACCAATGAACTCTTTACATTCTACCATATCCACTCATCTTAAAGGAAAACATCTTTCCTTTGAGAACCGTGTTACCATTCAAGTTTTACATAGCCAAGGTCAATCCTTACGCCAGATAGCTAGGGTAATTCATTGTTCCCCTGCTACGATTAAAAATGAGCTTGAACGTGAGCAAAAAGCTTTGTATCATGACAAGCTTTTTCGTTATGATGCGCAAACTACTCAAGCTAGATATCTAGACCAACGATTAAATTGTGGTCGTAAGTGTGATTATCTGGTTAAATGCCGCATTAGACGCTTTATTCCCAAAGGTAAGTACATCAAAGACTAAAGCCTATAGCAAATCTATGCCATTGAAGAATGGTGCAATAACTTACCCAGAAAGATTCTGGCTTATCACACTCCAGATGAATTATTTGAACGCAGATTAGATTGCATCTATCAAATTAATTAATGCGGGTGGTCAACTTGAAATTGCAATTTACGTCTAATTCATTATTTATCTTCATCAACAAGATTTGACAAAGAGCCATTAAAAATCAAATCAGACGATCGATTGAAGAAGTATCAGACTCGCTTGCCCCTGTTTAGTTAAAAATTCAGTCCAACAAAGTAAAAGAACGCTGATAAATCAGCGTTCTTTTATAATATATGACGGAGACTGAGGGATTCGAACTCTCGCACCGGAATAACCCGATCTACACCCTTAGCAGGGGCGCCTCTTCAGCCACTTGAGTAAGTCTCCAAATGGGCCTAAGTGGACTTGAACCACCGACCTCACGCTTATCAGGCGTGCGCTCTAACCAGCTGAGCTATAGGCCCATAAAGCGGGTAACGAGAATCGGACTCGCGACTAAAGCTTGGAAGGCTTTCGTTTTACCACTAAACCATACCCGCACATAAACTAAAAATGGCGCGGGACGGAATCGAACCGCCGACACAAGGAGCTTCAATCCTTTGCTCTACCGACTGAGCTACCGAGCCATCTTACGGTCCATATCAGATTTGAACTGATGATCTTCTCCGTGACAGGGAGACGAGATAAACCACTGCTCCAATGGACCATATTGCGGGAGATGGATTTGAACCACCGACCTTCGGGTTATGAGCCCGACGAGCTACCTAACTGCTCCATCCCGCGATGTTATTAAACTAAAATACAAAATCCATTATGGACCTTGTAGGACTCGAACCTACGACAGGACGGTTATGAGCCGTCTGCTCTAACCAACTGAGCTAAAGGTCCGAGCTCTTACAATAGCGGTGGGGGGGATCGAACCCGCGACCTCCCGGGTATGAACCGGACGCTCTAGCCAGCTGAGCTACACCGCCAAAAAAGTAACCACATAGATTACAAATCGGGAAGACAGGATTCGAACCTGCGACCCCCTGGTCCCAAACCAGGTGCTCTACCAAACTGAGCCACTTCCCGTATTTAATGCGCCCTGAAGGATTTGAACCTTCAACCTTCTGATTCGTAGTCAGACACTCTATCCAGTTGCGCTAAGGGCGCGTCATTATATGCCGAGGACCGGAGTCGAACCGGTACGATTGAAACCAATCGCGGGATTTTAAGTCCCGTGCGTCTGCCAATTCCGCCACCCCGGCAAGTAATGAAAGCGGAAGACGGGATTCGAACCCGCGACCCTCACCATGGCAAGGTGATGTTCTACCACTGAACTACTTCCGCGTAATATATAATGCCGATTATACGATTTGAACGTACGACCCCCTGTTTACAAGACAGATGCTCTACCAACTGAGCTAAATCGGCATAATGTAAATATGGTAACAATAATGGCAAATACGGGTGGTGGGACTTGAACCCACACGTCCGAGAACACTAGAACCTAAATCTAGCGCGTCTGCCAATTCCGCCACACCCGCATATGGGGCCATGAGTCGTGACGGGCTTGAACCGTCGACCCTCTGATTAAAAGTCAGATGCTCTACCGACTGAGCTAACGACTCGGTATATGGAGGATACAGGGCTCGAACCTGTGACCTCCTGCTTGTAAGGCAGATGCTCTCCCAGCTGAGCTAATCCTCCATATAAAGCACGGCAACGTCCTACCCTCGCAGGCAGTTTCCCACCAACTACTCTCGGCGTTAAGAAGCTTAACTTCTGTGTTCGACATGGTTACAGGTGTTTCCTTCTTGCTCTTGCCACCGTACTTTTTATTCTCTTTGAGTTTTTACACTCAAAACTAAATATAATCTACTCTTTTACCGTTCCACTCTCTTACCAAATTGCACTCGCTTTTGGTCAAGTCCTCGACTGATTAGTACTAGTCCGCTCCAAGTATCACTACTCTTCCACTCCTAGCCTATCTACCTCATCGTCTTTGAGGTGTCTTACTACTTTACGTATGGGAAATCTCATCTTGAGGGGGGCTTCGCACTTAGATGCTTTCAGCGCTTATCCCTGCCATACTTAGCTACCCAGCTATGCCTTTGGCAAGACAACTGGTACACCAGCGGTATGTCCATCCCGGTCCTCTCGTACTAAGGACAGCTCCTCTCAAATTTCCTACGCCCACGACGGATAGGGACCGAACTGTCTCACGACGTTCTGAACCCAGCTCGCGTGCCGCTTTAATGGGCGAACAGCCCAACCCTTGGGACCTACTACAGCCCCAGGATGCGACGAGCCGACATCGAGGTGCCAAACCTCCCCGTCGATGTGAACTCTTGGGGGAGATAAGCCTGTTATCCCCAGGGTAGCTTTTATCCGTTGAGTGATGGCCCTTCCATGCGGTACCACCAGATCACTAAGCCCGACTTTCGTCCCTGCTCGAGTTGTCTCTCTCGCAGTCAAGCTCCCTTTTACCTTTACACTCTATGAATGATTTCCAACCATTCTGAGGGAACCTTTGGGCGCCTCCGTTACTCTTTAGGAGGCGACCGCCCCAGTCAAACTGCCCGTCTGACACTGTCCTAAATCTCGCTTAGAGATCCTAGTTAGAGTAGCCATCAAACAAGGGTAGTATCCCAACATTGCCTCTGATAATACTAGCGTACTATCTTCTCTGGCTCCTACCTATCCTGTACATGTTTAACAGCTACCCAATATCAAATTGCAGTAAAGCTCCATGGGGTCTTTCCGTCCTGTCGCGGGTAACCCGCATCTTCACGGGTATTATAATTTCACCGAGTCTCTCGTTGAGACAGTGCCCAAATCATTTCACCTTTCGTGCAGGTCGGAACTTACCCGACAAGGAATTTCGCTACCTTAGGACCGTTATAGTTACGGCCGCCGTTTACTGGGGCTTCAGTTCGAACCTTCGCTTGCGCTAAGCTCTCTCCTTAACCTTCCAGCACCGGGCAGGTGTCAGCACCTATACGTCGTCTTACGACTTTGCAGATACCTGTGTTTTTGATAAACAGTTGTTTGGGCCTATTCACTGCGGCTGGTTCTTACACCAGCACCCCTTCTTCCGAAGTTACGGGGCTATTTTGCCGAGTTCCTTAACGAGAGTTCTCTCGCTCACCTTAGTGTTCTCCACTCGACTACCTGTGTCGGTTTGCGGTACGGGTACATTAGCTCTCACTAGAAGCTTTTCTTGGCAGTGTGACTACTTCACCTTCGCTACTTTTATTTCGCTCCTCATCACGTCTTGTGATTATCGAAAGTAAGCATTTGACTCACTCTCTCACTTAACGCTTGAACATGGCTTCCAGCGCCATGCGTGCTTCACCTTCTGCGTCCCTCCATCGTTATTAACGATCTAATGCAGTACAGGAATCTCTACCTGTTGTCCATCGGCTACGCCTTTCGGCCTTACCTTAGGTCCCGACTTACCCTGGGCGGACGAGCCTGCCCCAGGAAACCTTAGTCTTTCGGCGGATAGGATTCTCACCTATCTTGCGCTACTCATACCGGCATTCTCACTTCTAAGCGCTCCACTTATCCTCTCGATTAAGCTTCTCCGCTCTTAGAACGCTCTCCTACCACGCATTACTTTCATAATGCATCCACAGTTTCGGTACTATGCTTAGCCCCGGTAAATTTTCGGCGCAGCGTCACTCGACTAGTGAGCTATTACGCACTCTTTTAATGATGGCTGCTTCTAAGCCAACATCCTAGTTGTCTACGCAACTCCACATCCTTTTCCACTTAGCATAGATTTTGGGACCTTAACTGGTGATCTGGGCTGTTTCCCTTTCGACTACGGATCTTATCACTCGCAGTCTGACTCCAGTGCGCAGATATCTGGTATTCGCAGTTTATCTGAATTCAGTAACCCTTGACGGGCCCTTCGTCCAAACAGAGCTCTACCTCCATTATCTTTTCTCGCACCAGGCTAGCCCTAAAGCTATTTCGGAGAGAACCAGCTATCTCCAAGTTCGTTTGGAATTTCACCGCTACCCACAACTCATCCCCGCAATTTTTAACTTACGTGGGTTCGGTCCTCCAGTGCGTTTTACCGCACCTTCAACCTGGTCATGGGTAGGTCACTTGGTTTCGGGTCTACATCAAATAACTACTGCGCCCTTTTCAGACTCGCTTTCGCTACGGCTCCGTCCTTTTATGACTTAACCTTGCTATTTAACGTAACTCGCCGGTTCATTCTACAAAAGGCACGCCATCACCCTTTAACGGGCTCTGACTACTTGTAAGCACACGGTTTCAGGTTCTCTTTCACTCCCCTCCCGGGGTTCTTTTCACCTTTCCCTCACGGTACTGGTTCACTATCGGTCACAAGTGAGTATTTAGCCTTACGAGATGGTCCTCGCTGCTTCAATCGGAATTCCTCGTGTTCCGACCTACTCAGGATACTGCTCAGCGTGCTTGAAATTTCGCTTACGGGGCTCTCACCCTCTCTGGCTTATCTTCCCAGATAATTCTGCTATCTCTTACACTACCTTTATTGCAGTCCTACTACCCCAAATGATAAATCATCTAGTTTGGGCTCTTTCCGTTTCGCTCGCCGCTACTATGGAAATCGATTTTTCTTTCTCTTCCTGCAGCTACTTAGATGTTTCAGTTCACTGCGTCTTACCCTTATTAGCTATGTATTCACTAATAAGTAATACAATTTCTTGTATTGGGTTCCCCCATTCGGATATCTCCGGATCTCTGCGTACTTACCGCTCCCCGAAGCATTTCGCTGTTTGTCGCGTCCTTCTTCGCCTTCTTGTGCCTAGGCATTCACCGTGCGCCCTTCTTTTCTTGACCTTACCTATAAGATCTTCTCTCTCGGTCGCTCGTGCAATCTGTTTTTCTCTTTGATTGTTTCTCGGTTTTTTCTAGATTATATTCAGTTTTCAATGTCCTAACTTGAGGTACTACCCTCAAAAAACTAAACAATGTCTTCGCTTCTGTGTGCTTCCTTGCTCCTAGGCTTCTTTTAGTATTCCTACTCTCCACCTATTCGCTCTTCCTTAGAAAGGAGGTGATCCAGCCGCAGGTTCTCCTACGGCTACCTTGTTACGACTTCACCCTAATCATCTGTCCTACCTTAGACGGCTGACTCCTTACGGTTATCCTACCGGCTTTGGGTATTACAGACTCTCATGGTGTGACGGGCGGTGTGTACAAGGCCCGGGAACGTATTCACCGCGGCATGCTGATCCGCGATTACTAGCGATTCCAGCTTCATGCACTCGAGTTGCAGAGTGCAATCCGAACTGAGATTAGCTTTAAGAGATTCGCTTGCCTTCACAGGTTCGCTCCTCGTTGTACTAACCATTGTAGCACGTGTGTAGCCCAGGTCATAAGGGGCATGATGACTTGACGTCGTCCCCACCTTCCTCCGGTTTGTCACCGGCAGTCTCATTAGAGTGCCCAACTTAATGCTGGCAACTAATAATAAGGGTTGCGCTCGTTGCGGGACTTAACCCAACATCTCACGACACGAGCTGACGACAGCCATGCACCACCTGTCTTAGTGTCTCCGAAGAGAACATCATATCTCTATGATTTGCACTAGATGTCAAGACCTGGTAAGGTTCTTCGCGTTGCTTCGAATTAAACCACATGCTCCACCGCTTGTGCGGGCCCCCGTCAATTCCTTTGAGTTTTAACCTTGCGGTCGTACTCCCCAGGCGGAGTGCTTAATGCGTTAGCTGCAGCACTGAGAGGCGGAAACCTCCCAACACTTAGCACTCATCGTTTACGGCATGGACTACCAGGGTATCTAATCCTGTTCGCTACCCATGCTTTCGAACCTCAGCGTCAGTTACAGACCAGAGAGCCGCCTTCGCCACTGGTGTTCTTCCATATATCTACGCATTCCACCGCTACACATGGAGTTCCACTCTCCTCTTCTGCACTCAAGAAATACAGTTTCAGATGCAATTCCTCAGTTAAGCTGAGGGCTTGCACATCTGACTTGTCTTCCCGCCTGCGTTCGCTTTACGCCCAATAAATCCGGACAACGCTTGCCACCTACGTATTACCGCGGCTGCTGGCACGTAGTTAGCCGTGACTTTCTGGTTGATTACCGTCAAATATATAGCAGTTACTCTATACATCCTTCTTCACCAACAACAGAGCTTTACGATCCGAAAACCTTCTTCACTCACGCGGCGTTGCTCCATCAGACTTGCGTCCATTGTGGAAGATTCCCTACTGCTGCCTCCCGTAGGAGTTTGGGCCGTGTCTCAGTCCCAATGTGGCCGTTCAGTCTCTCAACTCGGCTATGCATCATTGCCTTGGTAGGCCTTTACCCTACCAACTAGCTAATGCACCGCGGGTCCATCCTTTAGCGACAGCTCGAAAGCCGCCTTTTATAGCTTGATCATGCGATCTTACTTCTTATTTGGTATTAGCACCTGTTTCCAAGTGGTATCCCAATCTATAGGGTAGGTTACCCACGTGTTACTCACCCATCCGCCGCTCGCGCTCTTAGCTTCCTACCCGAAGGTATTCTGTTAAAATTGCTCGCTCGACTTGCATGTATTAGGCACGCCGCCAGCGTTCGTCCTGAGCCAGGATCAAACTCTCATTTTTATCTGTTTGTTTGAATGTTTGCTCATTCGTTCTCCAAGATTTGCATCTCGGATTTATTTGCTTGCGAAATTGACTTCGCTCTTGTTTTGGGCTTTTACACCCGCACACTTTTGCGAAAACATTGTTCAGTTTTCAAAGTACTACCTGCTGCTTATAGCAGCGCTTTTCTATTCTAGCAGACCGTTTTGATCTTGTCAATAACTTTCTGCTCTTTATTTCTGCCCTCTGGCTTCAAACCCTTTGTTTGTTGCCCGACGACAGTTATTAATACTAGCAACTCTTTTCCTCTTTTGCAAGTCTTTTTACTAAATTATTTTGAATGACTAACTTAATAATTCATGTTAAAGTTGTTATATCAAGGTTTATAGGAGGAAAATAAAAATTAAAAAATTTGACTTAGCAATCGTTGGAGCCGGCCCAATTGGACTATTTAGTGCCAATTATGCTCACTTACATGGGCTCAAAACGATTATATTCGATTCACTAAAAGAAGCTGGCGGTCAGCCAAAACTACTTTATCCATTCAAAAAAATTTTTGACATCCCTGTCTTTGATTCAATCACAGGAACGCAATTAATTGATCGTTTGAAAAAAGAAGCACCTAGTCATGCTGATTTTGTTCTACATCATCGAGTAACTAATATTCAAAAAATTGCGGATGAATTTTTAATTGATAATACCTATCTTGCTAAAAGCATCATTATTGCAACCGGAAATGGCTCATTTACTCCCAAAAAGTTTCCTTTGAAGCTTAATGATCAAACTAAGCCACTTGTCCATTACTACATTGACCAACCGCAAAATTTTGCCAATCAAACAGTAGGCGTTTTTGGAGGAGGCGATTCCGCACTCGACTTCGCTCTTGAACTAGCTCAGCAAAAGCAAACTATTGTTAAGCTAATTCATCGGCGAAACGATTTTCGCGGTTTAGAGTCCAGTATTGAGCAACTAAAAAGTTTAAAAAATGTTGAAATTCTGACTCCTTATCTTCCTAAAACTATCTCAATAGTGAATAATCAACTAGATGTTGGTCTAAAACAAGTTGGTGAGGATCACATCTTACACCACCTATTCGACCAAATTGTCGTGGCTTATGGTTTCCGTGCCAACAATAATTTAGTAAAAAATTGGGGCGTTAACGTAAACAATAGCCAAATTACTGTTTCTAGTGAAATGAAAACCAATCTGGCTGGAATTTATGCGGTTGGTGATGTTGCAACTTATCCTGGTCGCGTTCCCATCATTGGCGTTGGTTTTGGTGAAGCACAGATTGCTGTTAATTCAATCATGCGCTCACTATTTCCTGAAAAAACGTTAACGGTTCATTCTACTAGTAGATAAATTTAGGAGATATCCATGGCGATTATCAACTTTATTCTTAATATTGATCAGCACCTAGTCGAAATTGTAAATCAATTTGGCGGCTATACTTATCTAATCCTTTTTGGGATTATTTTTATTGAAACTGGGCTAGTTATCTTTCCATTTTTGCCAGGTGATTCACTAATTTTTGCGGCTAGTTCAATGGCTGTCAATCCTAAATATCATCTAAATATTTGGTTAGTATACCTCGCAGTTTTACTTGCTGCCGTCATCGGAGATGCCTGTAATTATGAAATTGGTGCCCGATCTGTCAATGCTGGTGAAAAATACTCTTGGTTCAACAAATTAATTAATCAGAAAAATCGCGCTAGTGCTGAACATTTTTTTGAAAAACATGGGCCCATTACAATTGTTATTGGGCGGTTTATTCCGTTTATTAGAACCTTTGTCCCATTTATTTCCGGTGGTAGTAAAATGCACTATGGCAAATTTGCCATTTATAATTTAGTTGGCGGAATTATTTGGAGCGGACTGTTTACCATTCTTGGTTACTTCTTTGGAAATATTCCGTTTGTTAAAAACAACTTTTCAATGTTAATTTTGGCGATTATCCTTATCTCGGTTGTGCCAATTGCAATTGTTGGATTGAAAAAGCATTTTACTAAATAAAAAAAAGAGCTTCATAGTGACTTAATCACTACAAAGCTCTTTTTTATTGTCCCAATAACTTTTGGGCAAAATATAATTCATAAATAATCCCAGCTACCGCAAAACATGAGGCAAAAAAGCCTTCAGTTAAGACATTAATAATTGGATCTGTTGCCGGATCAAACAACCAGGTATTACTCCCAGCAAAAAATAAATGATGGAAAGCTATAAAAAAACTATCAAAATTAGTTAACGCAAATGGCAGTAATGCAATTGGCAATAACAAGAATAGTAAGGCCCAAACTTTATTAAGCTTAAGTGCTTTATTGTTCTTGTTTTTCTTATGTAATAAGTAAATCACTAGGCAGCATAAAAAAGCCACTATCGCTAGAATAAATAGCCGTTTCACTTCGGCAAAGTGTTCTGCAGCTAATGGAGAAGTCGGAAAATCTGTCATAGCTAATTTTGTTTGCAAAGGCCAAATTAAATACCACAATAACTGATTGTAATTGTGCATAATTTGCCCTAACGTTAAATTAACTGTTTGACTAGTCTTTTGCACCAATACAAAAACTATTAACAATGGCCAACTAGCAATCAACGCACCAACCACACTGCTAGTTATCGCAAAAATAAAATGGTAAATCAATGTAAAAATGCTATTTTTGGTACTCATAATTTAAACTCATCTAAACTATTAACAATATACGTTGGCTTACGCTTGTCACTAATATCTTCACTCTTGGTAATTCCAGTTGTCACTAGCAATTGATCAACTTTACTATTGAAACCTGCCTTAATATCCGTATCATAATTATCACCAACAATTAAGGTCTGCTCCTTAGCATAGCGTAATAGATTGAGCGCTTTTTCAACTATAATTGGCGCCGGTTTACCAATATAAAGCGGCTGCTTACCACTTGCAGCAGCAATCATGATACATTGTGAACCATTACCTGGCATTAGCCCTTCATCACTAGGCAAATTCAAATCTGCATTAGTACCAATAAATGTCGCACCATTTCTAATAGCATCTGCAGCTACACGTACTTTATGGTAAGTTAAATCCCGGTCCATGCCTACTATCACATAATCAGGATTACGATCATCTAACTCAAATTCTGGATGCTGCAAAAACTCCCGTTTTAAGCCTATCTCACCAATTAAATAGACCCCAATCTTATTTTTAGTTTCTCGTTCCAAAATATAGCTAACTGTTGCCATGCTTGGAGTATAAACATGCTTTAAGTCTGTCTTTACACCATGTGTAGCTAACTTATCCACCACCATTTGTGGTGTCCTTGTGGTATTATTCGTTAAAAAAAGATAGTCTTTTCCAGCAGCCTCTAGACGCGCAACAAATCGAACCCCTGCAGCAATTGTTTCCTTGCCACGATAAATAGTGCCATCAAGATCAATTAAAAATAAGCCATAATCTTTCATTTAATTACTACTCTTTCTCTTTTTAATTACAAATGCATGGTGATTACCTTGTTCACTTTTAATGGCAACTGTCTGTTTTTTAAAACGAGTTTGGCGAACTCGACGCTTTCTAAAATTGGCAGATGAACTGTGCCTAGTATTAGCAGGTCCATTTCTGTGGTGACCGCGAGCGTGATTTTTCTTATTATTGGTATGATAATGGTGAACCGGATCTAGTAACTGCAAAATAAAGTAACTACCACCAGGATTACAGTATTCAAGCAAATAATCCGCAATTGTCTGCTGCTTACGATCCAGCGCGGTGCGAACCTTATCTTGGTAAAAACCCTTTAAGCGCAAATGTCCACTAGAAACATCCCCAACAATAAAATCATACTGATCAAGATAGGGATCATATTTCTGACGCAACATTTCTAAATCTAATCCTGCTTGCTTGTCAACTAAAACTCGATATACCTGATGATTTATCTGCAATTGATCTTCATTTTGCATTACAACAGCTAGTGGATGCCTCAGTGGCTGTTCTTTGGCAAACTTATTTTCACGATGACCAGTATCCTGATCCTTAGATACAGTTTGGCGCTCATTCATTCATTTGCTCCTTTCAGTGGATACTTCTGCGCTAAGTAATTGCCAACTACCTCACGCAAAAATTGTGGAAACAAAAATTGGTTTTGGCCAACTATTGCCAAAGTAGGGAAAAATGGCACTAAAACATAATGATCTAAACAGGCAAGTTGATAGTCTTGATCGGGATCGAGTGCCTTACCCTTAACATAAACAGTTTGACTGGCTTCATCAAATTCAATCCCTTTATAGTACATTTGCCCAAAAATTTTGCCACGAAAACTCATTCCTTGTAAATGAAATTGATCAAGATAATGGCGGTTTTTTTCAATTTCCATTACTAACCGCCACAAATCTCGTCCTTTTAAAGTAGAACGAACCACATGCATTGAATGTGGCAACGTCTTCTGCAAATCATATTCTGTTAAAATTCCCTGCTTAAATGGTTGCAAAAATAAACCTGAGCTAAGAATAGCCAAGTCGGTATCAGCAAAATCAGCAATCGCGTCTAGCGATACCTTAATACTGGTTTCCAAATTATTCCCGAATTTAGCCGGCAAATTAGCTACCCGTTTTTGATTCAAAATTGCTTTCCCACGCTTACGATAAGCGGCAATAGTAATTTCATCTTCGGGTTCTTCCTTCATCAAACTGGTTGGCGCTACCGATGGCGTAATTTGCTGAACATGGTGTTGATCATCAAGCTCAACCTGAACATTACCAACATAATTTCCCCATTTACCAGTTTGAGTAATCCAAACGCCGTTAACCTCTTCACCTTTTTTGAGTAAATTATGGCTGTGGCCGCCAATAATCAAATCAATCTGTGGATAATTCTGTGCCAAAAAGCGATCCATGTCTAATCCGACATGGGTCAATAAAAATAAGGCATCATATTTACCAGCAATTTTAGGTAATACCGTATCCATTGCTTCTTTTAATTGTTTAACATGCCAATGATTTGGTTCATAAGAAAGTGGATAAGCAGCTGTCAAGCCAATGAGGGCAATTCGCGTCCCTTTTTTGGTAGTTAAAATTTGAACTTGCGATGCCCAGTGCGGCATTGTCTCGTCTTCTTCACGTAAATTAGCCAATACCACTGGAAATTGTGCATGATCAAATAAATGTTCCACCACCTCATGTGAATTTGAGATTCCCTCATTATTACCAATGGTTACGGCATCATAGTGAAATGAATTCATCAATTCAATATTAGCTTGCCCAAAAGTCGCATCCGTAAGGGGATGCGAGCGATCCATAAAATCACCAGCATCAAAAGTCAACACCTGATCAACCGATTGATCTTGTTGGGCCTGGGCCAAGTACCGGCCAATTTTAGGGAAATGCTCAAAATGCGAATGTAAATCATTAGTGTGTAAAATGCGAATTTTTTCCATGTGCCTTCTATCCAATCTGATTTGCTTTTAAAATTGTTTGATATGCTTCTAAAACAGGACCTTTTGGTTTGTCCCACTCAACCCAACTAGGATTTTGCCAATCAGCTTCATTAGTCAAGGTTTCTAATTGATAATTTTCATTGATATATTTTTCATAAGTAATCAATGCCTTAGTCCGCGGAATATTTAATTGCAAAATCCGCACCTCTTTTATTGCCCCATGATCTACTGCTAGTTCGGCAATTCCATTTTGGTCAATATTAGCAATCTCAAAATAGCTGCTGCCATCATTACGGGTTATTTCTTCTATTAAATCTAATTCTTCGTATTGTTGATCTGCCATTATAAAGTTCTACCTAAAATGAAATAAAAATTGTTACTTATAGTAAAAAAGTGTCACCATGCTATGGTAAAATGCAATAGAGGTGTACACATGAAACATCAAAGCCACCTAATATTGGTGCTTTTTTTCAGTTTAATTTTTTTAATAACTAGTGGTTTTACCGTCGTCGGGCACAGAGGAGATCCTACCAAGTATCCTGAAGAAACTATCCAAAGCGATGACTCCGCGTTCAATTCGGGCGCTGATTACGTCGAACTCGATCTGCATTTATCAGCAGACGGCGTTTTAGTAGTTTGCCATGATGACGATCTCTTCCGCGTAACCCACTCACATGCAATTGTATCACAAAATAATTGGGATGCCCTTAGCCAATTAAGATATGATAATGGCGAAACGGTCAAAAGTTTACCACAGATTTTTGCCCATTATCGTAAACGCCCTGAAACCAAATTCGTTCTAGAAACTAAAATTGATCATGGTGTTGATCATTCTTACCAATTAGAAGAACAAATTGCCCAGACAATCAAAAAATACCATATGGAAAAACGGGTCATGATTCATTCATTCTCCGCTGCCAGCCTGTTTAAACTGCGTGAACTAATGCCTGATGCCTACTTAATCTTAATTGTTGGCAGTCTTAAACGGATTAACTTTAGCAACTTACCACAAGTCAACGCAGTTAACGTCGCAGCTGATGTTATCCAAAATCATTCATGGCTAATCCATTGGCTTCATACACTGAATAAACAGGTTTACGTCTGGACTGAAATGGATGAATCACCCGACTTGTGGCATTGGCTAATCAATAAAAACGTTGATGGCGTGGTCACTAATTTTCCAGCTACCGGTTTTAAATATAAGTTAGCTAAAGAAGGTACTAAAAAATACGATATTCACCGTAAAGGAATCTATTTTGGTAAGCAAAAAACTCCGATTATGATGAATCCCTATGTCCGTGTTAAACAAGGTAAATATGTTAAACCTAAACAAAAATTGAATGTCATGTATGGCGTCAGGGCACATAATCAACTGTTTTATCAAATAGCTAATCAAAGCTTTATCTCTGCAGAATTCGTCAATCTCGACTTAAAAGAGCAAGACTTAGCACCTTATCAAGATAAACAAATTATTGCCAAACCACAAAAACAAGTCGCAATTTACCGTTATCCTGATAACCAAGCCAAAACTAAACAAAAACTACCAGCAAACCAATTATTTAAAATTCAAAATTTCAATGGTAGTCCAAAAAGTTTGTGGCTCTACACCAATCTAGGCTGGGTCAAGGCCAAACAAATTCTCTTCTATGGCTTTTTTGATCAAACTAGCTGGCACAATTATCGGCAATTACCACGTATTAGTCAGTATCGTAATATTGCTCTAACTGCCTACTTACCACGTACTAGCGATCCCGTCGTTCCTTATCTAAAGCTACTAAAAGTCACTAAAAAAATCGCCAACTAAAAAAGGATTCACTTTAATTGTGAATCCTTTTTATTATTGATTTAACGTACTTTGCTTCTTAAGCAACTCATACGGCAATTCGATTTGAGTTTCTGGTAATTCCTCGTTAGCCATTAGCTTAGTCAGCATTCTCATTGCCACAGCTCCCATATCATATAAAGGTTGCTTAATTGCCGTTAGTGCAGGTCTAACAACAGAAGCAATCTTAGTTGCACTAGCAGTGACAATTTCTAATTCATCTGGAACTTTCTTACCAGCATCTGTTGCTGAATTCAAAATTCCTACTGCAGTAATATCGCGAGTAACAATTACGCCATCAACGCCATCTTTCATCAACTGTGAATACAAATTATAACCATCTGCGTGATCTTTAATGTTAGTGTAAACATGTCCTTCACCCAAGTTATGATCAGCCATGAATTTTTGGTAAGCCGGAATTCGGTGATCAGCATTTACTACCGCTTTAGGATCGCCAACTACTAGCGCCAAGTTCTTTTTACCATCGTTATAAAGCAAGTTCAATGCTTCTGTATCAGCCTTTTGATAATCAATTGTTACTGATGGAAATTCTGTATGATTATCCTTAGTACCAGCCAAAACCACTGGCGTATCGGTTCTCTTAAAAGCATCAACTGCTTCCTGAGGTAAACGGTTAGACATATAAATCACACCATCAACTTGCTTATTAAGCAAACTCTGAATTGCTTGATCCTCTTTCATTAACCGATTCTCAATACTAGTAATAATGATATTGTATTTATAAAGCAGGGCAATATCATCAATTCCTTTAGACAATTCTGCAAAGTAAAGGTTGGTTAGGTCTGGTACGATTAATCCAACCGTTGTTGTTCTCTTAGAAGCAAGTCCTTGAGCCACTGCATTTGGTTGGTAGTGCAAACGATTGATAACTTTCATTACTCGATCGTGTGTATCCTTACGCACATTCGTATTACCATTAACCACCCGTGAAACAGTTGCCATTGAAACCTTGGCTTCACGAGCTACATCATAAATTGTAACTTCTTGTTTTCTCATTTTAAAATCCCCTATTTCTGAAATATTCAATATAAAAGATTACCACGATTTTTTCTCATTAGCAAACGTTTTCACTTATTCTTTCATTTTTTCATGGCTAGAACATGCTATAATTTGCTTAACTAACTGTTAATTTGAAAGGAATACACAATGAATTTAACTAAATTACAGGAATGGTTACAAGAAACAAACAATGACTTAGCCTACATTTCCAATCCAAAAACGATTGCCTATTTTACTGGCTATGAAATGGAACCACATGAGCGCATATTTGCCTTGCTAGTCTTCAAGGATCAAGATCCCTTCGTTTTCGTACCAGCACTAAATGTTGAAGAAGCTAAAAATTCTGCATGGAATGGTGATGTTTATGGCTATCTTGACTCAGAAAATCCGTGGGCAATGATTGCCGATCGAGTAAAGCAAACCACTGCAGCTTACCAAAACTGGGCACTGGAAAAAAACGACTTGTCCGTTGCTCATTACCAATTAATCCATGAACAATTTCCTGATGCTAACTTTGAAAGTGATGTCTCCAGTTTCATCGACCAAATTCGTTTGTACAAAACTCCTACTGAAATCGAACAATTAAAAGCAGCTGGTCAAGAAGCCGATTTTGCTTTTCAGATTGGTTTTGATACCATCAAGACTGGCGTTAGCGAACGCTACATCGCTGGTCAAATTGAATATCAATTAAAATTACAAAAAGGAGTAATGCAGCAAAGTTTTGAAACCATTGTCCAAACGGGTGCTAATGCTGCCAACCCTCATTTAGGTCCTTCAATGGCTAAGGTTCAGCCTAATGAATTAGTTTTATTTGATTTAGGTACTATGCACAATGGCTATGCTTCAGATGCCAGCCGAACAGTTGCCTATGGCACGCCAACAGCCAAACAAAAAGAAATCTATGAGATTGACCGTGAAGCCCAACAAGCAGCCATTGATGCCGTTAAACCGGGAATGACTGCTGGCGAATTAGACAGTGTTGCCCGCAATGTGATTACTAAAGCTGGCTATGGCGAGTACTTTATCCATCGTTTAGGTCATGGAATCGGTAAAAATGTCCATGAATATCCATCAATTGTTCAAGATAACGATTTAGTGATTGAAGAAGGTATGTGCTTTTCGATTGAACCAGGAATTTACATTCCTGGAGTTGCTGGCGTCCGAATTGAAGATTGTGGTGTAGTTACTAAAAATGGTTTCGAGCCTTTTACCCACACCGACAAGGCACTCAAAACTATTCCAATCAATGATTAATAACTAACAACAAAAAATGCACCAACAAGAATCGTTCTTGTTAGTGCATTTTTGCTTATTAAAATTATTTTTAAGATTCTGGGGCTGGCGGGGTTGGCACAACTGGGTCAGAATCTGGTTTTGGTTCAGTTGGTTCGGCATGATACATATCTGCGACCGCATCAGTTGCACTATCTGCTTGTGCTAAATCATCAGCATCAGAACTATCGATAACGATATCATCAAAATCTTTCAATTCAGAATCATCTTCAACTTTTTTAGGAAAAGAAGTTAATTGATTCTTGACAATCTCTGTACCATTATCATATTTTTGCTTTAAGTCATTTGCAGTCGGGTTTTCTTTAACCTTACGCTTCAAATCCTCTACTCGATCATCACTTACTAAGAGTGATCCGGCCACAAAGCCTGCTGCACAACCAATAATTGTTCCTAAAATAGCACTTGTAGTCTTTTTCATAAAAGTTGCTCCTTTACTTATTCTCTACCTTGACGACGTTTGCGTCTTGCAAACATTGATGTTACAGCAGAAGATATCACACCGCTACGCTTAGCGTGATTATTACTAAACTTCTTTGCTAACTTACGTGATGATGCATTAACATCCGACATGCTCGTCCCAACATCTGCAACTGCTTGAAAAACTGGATCTAAGGTCTTGACCTTGACGTTAACATCGGCTAGTAAGACATTGGTCTTATCAAGCAAATCATTCGTTTGATCAAGTATAACATTAACATCTTTAGTTAGCTGCTGAATTGAATCATTAGTGGTAGCAATTGTCTCATTTATTTGCTTAGTCGTTTTCGCCATCCGAACTAGTACCGGTATTGCGAACAACACTAAAATCAACAACGCTACTGCCGCAATTAATCCAGCCAGCGCACCATAGGAAATTTCCATTTCTTACCCTCCAATTTTGCATCTAAAAAAAGTCTAGCATGAAAATGCTTCAATCTCAATCTTTATGTAATATTTTGTTATAGTTAAAATACAGAATATGAAAGGCAAATTAATGAACAACACGTTTAATTTCAATCAAAATTTTTTAAAAATTAATTGGGACAAAGTTGGTGAGCATTTAGGCACGATTGTTTGGCAATTAGTCTTATCAACCATCGTCTTTTATCTGATTGATCATTTCGGCAAGAAGATAATTAACCACTATTTAAACCATAGTAAGCGAAAACAGACTAAACGTACTAGAACAGTTACTGCACTAATTAACAGTATCTTTCAATATACCGTAATTTTCTTTTATTTGTTTGGAGTACTTTCAATTTTAGGAATTCCGGTTGGGACTCTACTAGCAAGTGCCGGAATTTTTTCGCTGGCAATTGGGATGGGCGCGCAAGGTTTTGTCAGCGATCTAGTCAATGGTTTTTTCATCTTAAGTGAAGATCAATTCGATGTCGGCGATGTGGTGCAGATTAATAATCAAACTGGGGTAGTCATCCAGCTCGGCTTAAGGACCACTAGACTCAAAGGAACTGATGGGTCAATTATTTACATTCCCAATCGTAATATTTCAGTTGTGCAAAACGTTGCTCATGGCGGGATTGGACTTGATCTAGAACTACAGCTTAATGCAGACAATGATTTTGCTAAAGTTTATATGCTAATTAAACAAGCTAATCAGGAAATCAAATTAGCTAAAAAGACCCTTGTGCAAGGACCAAAAATTGTCGGTATTACCAAACAAACTGCCAAAACGGTTAGTTATGTTGTGCATTTTCAAGTTAAACCTGGACAAGAACAAGTTGTGCAAAATCGCTACTTGGCCGAATATTTAAAAATTCTCCAAGCTAACCAAATAACCCTTGCTGGCTAAAACCGAAAATAAAAACGCTAGAATAACAATATTCTGGCGTTTTTTAGTACTTTCATGAACAAAAAGTCCTAACTTTTAGTAATTTTACTTAAAGCATCTTTAACTGCAGCCTTTAAAGCCCGGCTAGTATTAGAGGCACCGGAAACAGCATCTACTTCAATAGTATTTTGTCTAATCATTTCTTTAGGCAATTCTTTAAGTGCCTTAAGCCCATAATCAGCCGATTCTTCCTGTTTTAAGACTTCAATATCTTGTAAATTTTGTTGTTCATCAACAGTTATGCGAACGATTAATTCATCGCCCATACCAATTGTAGACTTCCCGATAAATTGATTTTTCTTAGTTGAGTAAACTGCAGCTTGCATATCAGATTGACCCAAAGCTGAACTATCAACTGGCACCTCGCTAGTCTGCTGCTCACTTATCACCGCTTCCTTGACTTGCGCAGCATTTTCGCCTGCAATTTTACCAAAAATCAAACAGTCAGAAATGTCTCCACCACCTTGATACTGCCCATTCCAAATTGAACCTAATTCCCCAGCAGCATATAAGTGAGGAATCGGTTCACCTGCTAGGTCTACAACTTCAGCACGCGCATTTCTTCTAGGGCCACCTTGCGTATTCAACATTCCCTGACTTAAAGGAACTGCATAATAAGGGCCATCATCAAATGCACGCATAGTTTTAATATCACGATGAAATTCTGGATCATTGCCGGCTGCAACACTTTCGTTAAAACGAGTTATAGTTTGTTGCAAGTTTTCTTTAGAAACAGTTATTTTATCTGCTAGGTCTACTAAGCTCGCGGCTTTAATTGCCCTATTAGTAACAGCTTGGTAGTAGTCGTCTTTGTTTAGTTCGTTAAATTGCGTTTGATCAAAGACTAAATACGGATGCTCTTGCGTCTGCGGCGCGCGCCATAAGCCATGATTATACCAATAACCATGTCTAGCAACTTCGTCTTCTCGATGGTAACGCGTGCCATCATCACCAATTCTCAAAATTGAACCATTATTCAGTGCTGGTCCAGCAAATAATGGTGCCCTTTGACCTTCATCAAAATGTAGAAGCGTCATTGAACCTGAAGTAGCCTGCATATGCCACAAATCAGCTCCTGCTTCAATCGCAAGATCAATTCCGATACCCTTATTATAAATCGTACCAACTGGGCCAATAAATGGCTCACCAACATAATTTTGTACTTTATCTTTATTGTTTTCAAAACCGCCCGAAGTTAAAACTACTCCGCCCTTTGCTTTAACATTAACCTTTTGCCCAGCTCTTTCAATCTGAACTCCAACAATCGTCCGATCATCATTGGCCTTAATTAAATGTAATGCTGGAGCATCAAACCAAACATCAATCTTATCTGTTCGCTTAACAACTTGCTGACGTAATGTTTTCCATAAAGCAGCATCACTATAGCCTTCATGTACCAATAAAAAGTCAAAGTCTTCCGCACCTGCTAGTTCAGGATATTCTGGCGTCATTGATTGCAAGCCTGCAAATTTTTGCGGCTGTTTGTCAATCATTTCACGAACACTAACAGGTTCAACGTCCAAATATTTTTTTAGATAGTCTTTCATCTGAGCCAATTCACACGTATATACGTCAACCATTTCTTCATCATAGTTCATTGGCTTAGTTAGATTAACAAAATATTGCTTGATTTTATCTGGCTCAGAACCTGACATAATTAACTGGCCACAATACCGTGTATTACCACCTTCATGTCCTTCTGGAGCAGAATCAATTAATAAGACCTTCGCACCATTATCTGCCGCAAATCTGGCAGCTGTAGCACCTGCACCACCAAACCCAACTACAATTACATCATATACTGCTTGCCATTTTTTTAATTGTTGTTCTAGCATTTAAAAATCCTTCCACAAAAAAGATATCGCTTTCATAAAATATATGCTTATTATAGGACTTCAAATTTTAATGTCAATTTTTTGTGAAATTATTATAAAGCTTTTTATTCAACCCGTTCAAGCCATTTAGGCCAAGCCTCAAGCAACTTAACAATTGCCTTACCCCGATGCGAAATTTCATTTTTTTCCTGCATAGTCATTTGGGCAAAAGATTTATTCTTTGCTGGCACAAAGAACAGTGGATCATATCCAAAACCGTCTTCTCCTCGCGGTGCTGCTAAAATCTGACCTTGACACTCACCAGTTACTACTAAATCTTGAGCAAATTCTCCGGGTTTAGACGCTACAATTGTCGTTGTGAATTTAGCAGTCCGCTTTTCAGGAACAATTCCGCCTAATTCTGCTAACAATTTGGCATTATTTTGCGCATCATTGTGTCCTTGGCCTGCATAACGAGCTGAATGCACACCTGGCGCTCCGTCAAGTGCATCGACCATTAGACCAGAGTCATCAGCCAGCGTAATCAACCCACTAAAATTTGCCAAAGCGTGCGCTTTTAATTTCGCATTTTGTTCAAAGGTAGTACCGTATTCATCAACAATTGGTGGATTATCGAAATCGCGATTAGTTTTAACCATAATTTTTAACCCAGCTTTTTGAAACGCCTGCTTTAGTTCTCTGGCCTTACCTTGATTCGTAGTCGCAAATAAAATTTCTTTAACCATTATTCTTCTCCTCCTGTTAGTTTAGTCGCAGCAAATTCAGGATCTCCCAAAATCTTTTTCCCCAACTTATCCACCATTGCTACATCTCCAGTTGTGTAATATTCGTGTTTAGCATCGACATTTGCTGCTAGCAAATCAGCTTTTCGTAATTGAACAGCAGTCTCTTTTGTTACTTGAACTGCTGGATCAACCAACGTAATTTTAGGACCTAGCACTTGGGCAAACTCCGCTTGTAAAATTGGATAATGGGTACAACCTAGCACTAGTGTGTCAAATTCCTGCTGCTTAAGTGGCTTTATGGCAGTCTTTACTGCCGCCATAGTTACTGACGGCTCAGCAGCTTGTTCAATTAACGGTACTAGTGTCGGTGTGGCTAACTGTGTTACCGCAATCCCAGCATCGCGAGCCTTAATTGCTTTTAAATAAGCATCTTGCTTAATCGTATAATCCGTTGCCACTACCGCTACCTTTTGATTTTTAGTTGCTCTAACTGCTGCTAATGCACCAGCTTGCACGATACCAACAAGTGACACTGCAACTTCTTTTTGCAGGATGTCCAGTGCAGCAACAGTTGCCGTATTACAGGCAAAAATAATTACTTTAGCATTTTTTCTTATTAAAAAATCGACACTTTGCCTAGTCAAGGCCACAATTTCCGCCTGTGTCTTATCACCATATGGCACGTGACCATTATCCCCAATAAAAATTGTTGATTCATTAGGCATTTGTTTAATTACCTGTTTAACCACTGTTAAGCCGCCAACACCAGAATCTAGTAAGCCAATTGGCCGATTATCTGTCATATAAATTTTCCCCCAAATTTTTTCTACTTTAATCAATTTTACGGTAAAATATAAGAGAATAAAAGGAATGGATATTTATGCAAAATAACAATCAATCAAACGAACATGTTTACTTTATCAATCAATTATATCGTGACTTTATCTTACCCACTATTTTAGGTGAAGACACTGCAGAAATTCTTTATTGGGCTGGCAAGAAAGTGGCACGTAAATATGACCTAGCCTCATTTGAAGACGTTCAGAGCTTTTTTGCTACAGCTGAATTTGGTACCCTTAATAAAACTAAAGAACGTCGTTCATCGATAACTTTCACGCTTTCTGGTCAAAGTGTTAGTGACCGCATAACTAGCGACAATCAAGAATTTACACTAGAAGCTGGTATCTTGGCTGAAGCAATTCAAAAAGAAACTGGCCGCACTACCGAATGTGAATTAACCATTGATGACAAAAAGCATCAAGTACAACTAATTGCTAGTTTTGATTAATTTAATAAGTTAATTAGTTGAATTTTTTCTCCCTCTTGCCATATTATTAAAGTAAGTTGAGGAGGCAAATCAAATGCTAAAAGAATTTAAAGAGTTTATCAAACGCGGTAATGTCATGGATTTAGCCGTCGGGGTAATTATTGGTGGTGCCTTTACCGACATTGTTAATTCATTGGTAAAAAATCTAATTAATCCATTGCTTGGATTATTTGTCGGCAAAATCGATCTTTCTAATCTAACTCTCAAGATCGGAGCAGCAACTTTTAAATACGGTGAGTTCATTAACACCATAATCAACTTTTTGATCATTGCTTTTATCGTTTTCTTACTAGTTAAAGCAATGAATAAGATAACTAATAGTGAAAAAGAGCAAAGTGAGCAAAAGCCACCTGAACCTACTGCTGAAGATTACTTGAAACAAATTCGTGATCTATTACAAGAAAAACACAATTAAAAAACTTCCTGCATTGCAGGAAGTTTTTTAGTCTGTATACTGATTCAAAATCTGATCAAGCTTGGCCTTAGGTGTATAACCAGTTAATCGATCAACAACTTCGCCATCTTTTTTAATGATTAATGTTGGAATAGCCATAATTCCTAAAGAACTTGGTGTTTCCTTATTTTGGTCAACATCCATCTTCGTAAACTTAACGTCTTGGCGTTCCTCAGCCAATTCATCAATTACTGGTGACTGCATTTTACAAGGACCACACCATGTAGCCCAAAAGTCAGTTAAGACCACCCCAGTTTTAGTTTCATCTTCAAAATTTTGATCTGTAATTTCATCAACCATGAAGTCTACCTCCAAACAAATCTTTAGTTCCAATTGTTATCTTCAGTATAGCAAGCCTACTTACTTTTTACAAGTAGTTTACTTCAAGTGCACGATTGTTGCACCATTGCCGCCTTCGTTTGCCGGAGCATAATTATAACTGTCAACATGTTGATTGCTGGCTAGATATTGCCAAACTCCCTTACGGATCGCCCCTGTACCAATACCGTGAATAATTGTTACTACATCTAATCCTGCTAATAATACGGAGTCAAAATAGCGATCCAAGTTAGTCATTGCTTCTTCATAACGCTGTCCGCGCAAATCTAGCTCTGAACTAGCGTTAGCTCTTCGCATACTACTAGTTGCCCGAACAATATGTTTAGCTTTAGGCTTAGTAGCAGCAATCCGTTCAACATCCTGATCGCTAACTTTCACCTTCATAATTCCCAATTGCACCTCATATTGATGCTCAGATAATTTTTTAGAAATCGTACCGACTTGTCCATACGATAAAACTTTAACGCGATCACCTACATTAACATGATGGCGTCTTTTTTCGCGCTGTAAGACCTTGTTTTGCGCTAAATTTTCGTTCTGCTTAGCAAGTTGATTTAACTCACCTTTAGCAGAAATAACTTCATTTTCTTTCAAATTACCCGGCTGTTGCTCAAGCTTGGCAATGATTTTATCAGCTTTTTTGCGCTTTTTAGCTACAATTTCACTAGCGCGTTCTTGAGCAAAATCAAGTTGTTTTTGCACTCGCTGATTATACCAATCAAGGGCCTGCTGCAATTTTTGCTCAAGCTTCTGACTACGATCAAGGCTAGTTTGCAAATGATTGCGAGCATCAGTGGCTTGTTGCGTCTGCTGGTTAAGCCGTTCAATCATAGTATTAATTTCCGTGTTTTCCTCGGACATTAATCCTTCGGCACCCTTAACTACATCCTCGCGCATTCCTAAGCGACGGGCAATGGCAAAGGCATTACTGTGTCCTGGAATCCCAATTTGTAAACGATAAGTCGGCGACAAAGTTTTCAAATCAAATTCCATTGAGGCATTGGTAGTTTTAGGACGATTATAGCCATAGAGTTTTAATTCTGGATAATGCGTAGTAACCATAATCTTAGCTTGTTTTTTACGCAAAAAATCCAAGATACTAATTGCCAGGCTGGCCCCTTCTTCGGGGTCAGTTCCGGCACCAATTTCATCGATTAGCACCAAAGTCTGATCATCAACATGTTTCATAATTTGGATAATGTCATTAATATGTGAAGAAAAAGTACTTAAGGATTGCTCAATCGATTGTTCATCACCAATATCCGCGGCAATTTCCTGATAAACTCCGACCACGCTACCCTCTTGAGCTGGAATAAATAAACCAGCTTGCGCCATAAGCTGCAAAATACCGACTGTTTTGAGCGTAATCGTTTTACCACCAGTATTCGGTCCAGTAATTAAAACAGTATCAAATTCTCCACCAAGCCGAATATCATTCGGAACTACCTTATCTTGATCAATTAATGGGTGCCGAGCTTGCAATAGATTAATCGTCTGATCAGTGGAGAGTTTAGGTTCCGTTGCCTGCATTTGTTTAGCTAGTTGTGCTTTTGCTTGCAAAAAGTCCAGTTCTGTTAGTCCATCCGCAATCTCGTCAATTGCATCAACTTCCTCACGCGCTAAATCAGACAAATTACGTAAAATGCGCTGAATTTCTTGTCTTTGTTCTGCTAATAAATTTTGCTGACGATTGTTTAGGTTTAAAACCGCACCAGGTTCAATAAACAAAGTTTGGCCGCTGGCACTTTGGTCGTGTACGACCCCACCAAACTTACCGCGATATTCCTGTTTAACTGGAATAACATAACGTTCATCCCGAATAGTTACAATCTGTTCAGATAAATATTTGCTAGTATTGCCCTTAATGTACTCATCCATTCGGGCCTTAATCTCTGCATCATTGCTTTTTAGGGCATGACGCAAACTGGCTAAGTTACTTGAAGCTGTATCAAGTACCGTACCATCATAATCAAGTGATTTTTTTAACTCATTTAGCAAAACCACCGGGACAGCTAATTTTGCCAAAATATCAGCAATTGCCGTTAAATCCAATTGTTCTGGATCAATATCTTCTAAAAAGCCATTAATATCATTGGCCAAAACCAAGATTAATAAGATATTACCTAATTCTTCTGCATTCAGATTAGCCTTAATACGCAATCGTTTGGTGCTTGGTTCTACCGCCGCAAAATCTGTTAGTGGTAATTGGCCTTTAATGCGCAATAAGTTGACCATTGCGAGAGTTTGCCGCAAAGTTAGCTCAACTTGGGCAAAATCACCGCTAGGTTTCAATTGACCAGCACGCTTTTTAGCTGACAAGGTAATTGCTAATTGCTTAAGTTGCTCGGTAATTTTATCAAATTCTAGAGTTTCTAGTATTTTAGTATTCATTCGTTAACTTTTTCTCTTTTAAGTAAAAAGGACTGGCATTGCCAGTCCTTTATTTTTATTCACCACTTAAACGGTCATCATCCAAGAAGGTGTTAAGTACCCCCTGCACCATGTCCCATTCTTCATCCGATTCAATTTCATGTAAATCGTTACTGGTTACGTCACCTGCATCATCTGCATCATAACTAAACGCTTGAACTTCTACTTCTTCATCATCGCCGACTGCAGCTGGATAAAGCAAGATATAGGACTTATCATAGTCGTCAGCATGAAATGTAAATAATATTTCAAATAATTCTTCATTACCCTTATCATCAACTAAGGTAATTTGCCGGTCATCGCCGTGCACTTCTTGTGTCATATTAATCCTTTCGGTGTAAGTCTAAATAATTTTGCAAAATTAAAACAGCTGCCATCTGGTCAACTACTGCTTTACGCTTATGCCGGTCATGTATTCCCGCTTCCTCAATTAAGACACGCTGTGACTCAATTGTAGTTAAGCGTTCATCAGAATAATAAACTGGTAAAGCAAATTTGTCTTGCAGACGTTTTCCATAAGCTTTACTGCGCTGAGCAGAAACTCCAGATGAACCATCCATATTATGTGGCAAGCCTAATACAAAACCAGTTGGTTCAAACTTGCGTACTAATTTTTTTAAAGGACGCATCCCAAAGTTATATTTTGACTCATCAATTGGAATCGTTTCTACCTTTTGGGCAGTTATCCCCAATTCATCGCTAACAGCTACGCCAATCGTTTTTGACCCAACATCTAAACCAAGCAACCTCATTACTTATCTTTACCCAGATAGCCCTTAACTAGTTCTTCAATAATTTCATCACGTTCGTGTTTCAAAATTAAATTGCGAGCATCATTATGCCGTGGAATATAAGCTGGGTCACCAGACAACAAATAGCCAACAATCTGGTTAATCGGATTATATCCCTTTTCTTCAAGTGCATTATAGACATCTTGCAGAGTGTCATAAACATTCTTGCCTTTATTTTTATTGAAGTCAAAATGCATAGTCTTGTCTAGTGAACTCATAATCATTCCTCCTAGCATAATTTTACTTTAAAAACTAGATAAACTCAATCAATTAATTTTTAGAAATCATTGCAACTACTGTCTTAATTGCCTCAGCAAGTCCCGCTGGATTTTTACCACCAGCTTGTGCCATATCAGGACGACCACCGCCGCCACCACCAAATAATGGTGCGGCTTGCTTAATTAAATCCCCTGCTTTCAGACCTTGATCTAAAGCCTTTTGTCCAAGGCTAATAATCATGTTAGCTTTACCATCACTAGCAGCTCCCAAAACTAAAACATCTGATTTTGGCTCTTTCTTCCAACTGTCAGACAATTCACGTAAATCTTTCATTCCTTTAACATTAGCTTTTTGAGCAATTACTGTTAAATCACCGGCTTGTTCAACGTGATCAAAGATTTCACCCGCTTTAGCTTGATTAATCTGTAAATTCAAAGCGCCAATCTTGGTCTGACTATCATGCAAGTCTTTTTCTAAACTTTGAACTTTATCAATGATATTTTCTGGTTTAGTAGATTTTACTTCAGATTGAATATTATCAAGCAATTCTGAACGATGAGTCAAATATTCGTAAGCCTTCTTGGAAGTGACAGCTTCTATACGACGAGTTCCAGCACCGTTAGCATATTCTGCCGTAATCTTAAAAATACCGATTTGGCTGGTATTATCAACATGTGTACCACCACAAAATTCAGTTGAAAAATCTCCCATTTGAACAACTCGAACTTTATCACCATATTTATTATCAAATAGTGCTAAAGCCCCCATTGCCTTGCCGTCTTCAGGATCGGTAATCGTGGTTTCAACGTTTAAAGCAGCCCAAATCTTCTCATTAACCAGTTTTTCAACTGCCGATACTTCTTTAGGCGTCATCGGATCAACCACGGTAAAGTCGAACCGTAAAAAGTCAGGCTCAACTAAACTACCAGCTTGGTGAGTATGTTCACCTAGAACACTACGCAATGCCGAATGCAATAAGTGCGTTGCCGAGTGTGAATGGCGTAACCCTTCTCTACGACCACGATCAATCTTTAAAACGTATTCCTCATTCTTTTTAAGTGGAAGAATTACTTGCACAAAGTGCAGATTTTGGTCATTAGGAGCATGTTGCACATCGGTTACTTGCGCTACCAGTTCGCCTGCCTGATTATAAATATTACCATGATCTGCCACCTGACCACCGCGTTCTGCATAAAATGGGGTCTTATCAAAAATCAAGGTGGCATTATCGTCACTCGTTTCATCAACTAATTGATCGTTTGCAATAATATCAATTAATTTAGCATGTTTTTCTTCATAAACACCATATTCAAATTCTGACTTGTCCTTAATCCCCATTAAAGTCTCATTTTGTGAGCCCATCGATTGCAAGTTACCGCGAGCTTCACGAGCACGATCTTTTTGGGCTTGCATCTCAGTGTCAAAGCCCTGTTTATCAACTCTTAGACCAGCATCCTCAGCAGCTTCAACTGTCAATTCATAAGGAAAACCATAGGTATCAAACAATTTAAAGGCATCTTTACCAGTAATTGTTTGGTTGTCACTTGCTTTGGCCTTTTCAATTAAATCATCTAGCAATGCCAACCCTGATTCCAAAGTTTCTTGGAATCTTTCTTCTTCATTCTTAATTACTTTGGCAATGAAATCCTGTTGCTCAGTGATTTCTGGATAATGACTAGCCATAATTTGCCCAACAACTGGTACTAATTTATAAAGAAATGCTCCCTTAATGCCTAGATGCTGACCATTTACATCAGCCCGACGAATCAAACGCCGCAAAACATAGCCACGACCAGTATTTGAAGGTAGCGCACCATCACCGATTGCAAAACTAACCGTCCGCACATGATCGGCAATAATCTTAAACGAGGTCGTATCAGCTTTATTTTCACCATATTTTTTGTTTGCTGACATTTTTTCAGTGGCGTGAATAATCGGCAAAAACAAATCAGTTTCAAAATTAGTTGGCGCATCTTGCAAGATTGATAATACTCGTTCTAATCCCATTCCCGTATCAATATTCTTATGCGGTTGATCAACATATTCACCATTAGCTAAATGATTAAATTGAGAGAAAACTATATTCCAAATTTCAAGATAACGGGCATTTTCACCACCAGGGAAGTTTTCTGGATCATCTTCGGCTACATCGTTATTTTCTTGACCACGATCATAAAAAATTTCTGAATCCGGACCACAAGGACCCTCACCAATATCCCAGAAATTTTCTTCTAGTTTAACAATATGGTCTTCAGGCATCCCCACTTTTTTCCAAATCTTTTGGGTTTCTGTATCCTTAGGATAAACCGTGCAGTATAGCTTACTTTGATCAAGATCAAGCCATTTCGGACTAGTTAAAAATTCCCAAGCCCATGCAATTGCATCTTCCTTAAAGTAGTCACCAACTGAAAAATTACCTAGCATTTCAAATAAGGTTTGATGACGAGCAGTTTTACCAACATTTTCAATATCATTAGTCCGAATCGACTTTTGCGAACTAGTAATACGTGGATTTTCAGGAACAACTGAACCATCAAAATACTTCTTCATTGTCGCTACACCAGAATTTATCCACAACAGCGTTGGATCATCCTGTGGAATCAGCGATTGGCTCGGTGAAATCGTATGTCCGTGCTGTTTAAAGAAGTCTAAAAACAATTGTCTAAATTCAGAACTAGTTAGTTTCTTCATTATTTTTCTCCTTTTTTGTTAAATAAAAAAGCACTGTTAAGCAAATTTGAGGACGCTACGACACGCGGTACCACCTCAATTGCAACAATGCTTGTTACCTCTTGATTATCTTAATTAGTGCTAAGGAGCATCTTTTAATTAGTAGTAGAACTTTCTCAGCATAAGGTTCCTCTCTTTGAACTACTTCATTAAAAAACATATCTTAATCAGAATTATTTTACTACTTACAGCATCCTTGTCAATGCTAAAAGCTACATAATTAAACCTTTTCAACATTAATTATTGGCACTTTGATCCACATCAAATAATCCCTGATAGGTAAACCGATCATTATCATAAGTAAAGCGCAGCACACAACAATTAGGCATATCAGTAATTTGCTTAGCAATTTCCTCAAAAGGCAGCCAAGCCGCTAAAAACATTAGAATTGCAGCACCATGACTCACAATTAAAACTCGCTGATGATCTGGCTTAGCCATGATCTTACTTATTGTCTGGTTGACACGCTCCATAACCTGCTTAGCAGATTCGCCACCATAATCCACAAAAAAATCTGCTTCAGCAGGATCTTTAAAATTAAACTTTGGTAATAATCGCTCATCTTGAGCTTCAAATAAACCAAAGTCCCATTCTTTAAGTCCTTTCAATCTAGTATAAGGCTGCTTAGTCACCACTTCCAAGGTATCGCTAGCTCGCTCTTGAGTAGACGTGTAGGCGTGATCAAAAGTTACCCCTTGCTTTTGAAAAAACTGCCCCACTCTTTTGGCTTTAGCAATTCCGTCTTTAGTCAAGGGAGAATCCACGGCTCCCTGCACTAACTGCCTCTTATTAAAGATTGTTTCCCCATGGCGCATTAGATAAAGTTCTTGCATTCTTAACCCTTCTTAATCTAAATACATATTTATGCTACTTATAAAAATCATCAAAAACCGTAATTGGCAAATGACGCTTGTGTTCACTTTTACGCCATAATGATTCTATCTTTTCCGCAGCAACGCTTGCTACTTCCTTACCCTCTAAATAGTCATCAATCTCCTGATAGGTAACTCCCAGCGCCTGTTCGTCTGGTAAGGCTGGACGATTTTCTTCTAAATCAGCAGTTGGCGCTTTTAAATAAAGCTGCTCAGGGCACCCTAATTCTTTTAGCAACTGCTTACCTTGGCGCTTATCTAAGCGAAATAACGGCGTTACATCAGCCGCACCATCGCCATATTTGGTATAAAAACCACTGAAATTTTCAGCTGCATGATCAGTCCCAACGACTGCACCCTGGTTGGCGCCTGCAATGGCGTACTGCACAAGCATCCGTTCACGTGCCTTAAGATTACCCTTATTAAAGTCATTAATTGTTTGCCCAGCCGCACTCAGACTAGCAACAGCTGCATCAACTCCTGGCTTAATATTCACAATTAGGTCTTGATCAGGTCTTTGAAAAGCCACAGCATCAGCTGCATCTTGGGCATCAGCCTGCTCACCATATGGCAAACGCACTGCGATATATTGGTAAGTCTGATCACCAGTTTCTTTACGTAATTCTGCAATCGCCAGTTGGGTTAACTTACCAGCTAAAGTAGAATCCTGGCCACCAGAAATCCCCAAAACGTAAGTCTTTAATCCTAGATTAGCTAACAAATAGCCTTTTAAAAAGTCAATTGAACGCCGAATTTCTACTTGTGGATCAATTTTTGGTAGAACATGTTCATAAGTAATAATCTCTTTTTGTAGTGGTCTCATTAACTATCCCTTTCAATCAATGTTTGATAAACCTGCATAATAGCAGTTAATTGCTTTTCTAATGAAAAATTGCTAGCAACATAACTCTTTTCAGTTTGGGCCATCTGAACAAGCTGTTTGGGCGGTGTTGCTATTGCCGCCTTAAGAGCAGCCGTAATTGAAGCAACATCACCAATTTGGGCAACAAACCCGTGCTTTTGATCAGGAATCATCATTTCAATATCACCAACGTTAGTTGATAATAATGGCAACAAATTATCACTTGCTTCAAGTAAAACTAACGGAAAACTTTCAGAATATGAGGTTAAAACCGCTAAATTCATTCGCCGATATAAATTCTTCAATTGCTTCTGGGTCATAAAGCCTTGAAAAGTTACTTGTGGACCCAAAGATAGCTTTTGCGTTAGTTCCTTTAAACTAGCTAATTGAGAACCATCCCCAGCAATATATAAATGAACATTGGCATTGTCTAATTGCTTAAGTGCCTTAAGCAATAATTCTTGTCCCTTAACTTTTTCGGCACGAGCCACATTAACGATATTAAAATGTTCATGGTCATACTTAGCTGGAATTTCATCATCATTATGGAAAAAAATCCCGTTATAAATTACGTGAATTTTGGCAGCAGGAAGCTGCGCCTTTTTTATTAACAACTGGGCAAAGTTCTGAGTTACTGCAAAAATGCAATCTGCTTTTTTTAAAGCATGTAGATTTGCCTTAGTAAATAGCTTGCCCAAAATTCCACGACCAGCAAAATCTAAATATGGGTCTGAATGGACGGTTACACACCAAACAGCACTGATTCTGCGTTTAATTAGCGACAAAAATAAATTTGCTCGTGCGCCATGAGTATGCACGATATCATAATTGCCCTCATTAATAAAGTTGACTAGTTGCCGCAAACTAGTTAGTGCGTAACGACTATTAATCCCCAAAACTTGTACATTCAACTTAGCCTGCCGTGCTGCTTGCGCAACTGGGCCTTCAGCCAAACACAACAGAGTAAAATCCTGATCCTGCCTTTGTGCTTGCCTTAATAAATTGATGATGTGTGTTAAGCCACCACCCGATTCTAAACCAGCATTTACGTGTAACACTCTCATAACTTTTTGCGTTCCTTTTTAGACTGGCGCACTTTACTAACAAATTTAGGCAAAACTAGCATTCGTTTAAAACGAGTCGGATTTTTAACTAAGCGATAAAACCATTCCAAATGATTTTTTTGCCAAAATTCTGGTGCACGCTTGACCATGCCAGAAAAAACATCGAAGCTACCGCCGACTCCCATCATTAATGCAGGTAGATCCTGGCGTCTGAGTAAAGCCAGAAGCTGTTCTTGACGCGGCGAACCCAAAGCTGCAAAAACTAAATCTGGTTTAGTTTTTGCTATTTGATAAGCTACAACTTCTAAATCTTCGCTAAAATAGCCATCTCTAGCACCAACTAATTGAATCTGCTTATAATCACGAGCAACCTTCGCTTTAACAGCTTGGATTACCTCTGGCTTAGCTCCAATCAAAAAAACCCGTAATTTGCACTGATTGGCTCGCTGCATCAACCAAGCAAATAAATCATAACCAGTAACCCGCTGTTTTAATGGCGTTCCCAGCATCTGCGCAGCCTTAACTATCCCAATACCATCTGGAGTAATGTAATCCGCATCTGAGTGTAAGATTTTCATGAACTCAGGATTTTCGTTGGCTGTCATGACAATTTCTGGATTAGCGGTTACTATCAAAGTTGACTGATGAGCATCTATCCGTTTAACTAATTCATTTTTAAATTGTTCAAAATTTTTATTATCAAAATTAACACCTAGAACTGCTACTTTATCCATCGCCAACTCCTCTATGTAACTCTCCCCTTTATTTTAGCAAATAATCAGACATTACGGGATAAGTTTTACATTTTCAACTATAAATATGATACTATTAATTCGTCAAATAATAGGAGCCAGCACAATGAAAAAAATTATTACATACGGAACTTTTGACCTGATTCACTATGGTCACATTCGCTTGCTCAAACGGGCAAAAGAATTGGGTGACTATTTAATCGTCGGTTTATCAACAGATGAATTCAATGAATTTCAAAAGCATAAAGAATCTTATAATAGTTATCAAGAACGCAAATGTATTCTTGAGGCGATTCGCTATGTTGATGAGGTTATCCCTGAAAAAGACTGGAATCAAAAGATAACGGATATTAAAAAATATCAAATTGATACTTTCGTTATGGGGAATGATTGGCAAGGTAAATTCGACTTCTTAAAACCATATTGCCAAGTCGTCTATCTACCAAGAACCCCTGGAATTTCAACTAGTAAAATTAAAAAAGATTTACACTAAAAAAACTATGAATCAGCTTCAAACTGGTTCATAGTTTTATTTTATTTAGAAAAAGTAAATTCAAACCGGTCCGCTACATAGCTGGCCCGTGTATATTCAAACGGAACTCCCGTTGACAGTTCGGTCACCTGCAAACGCGTAATTAATGGTTCACCCTTTTTGGCTTTAAGTAGTCTAGCCGTATTTTCATTTGCTACGGCGGCTGAGATATGCTCAGTTACCCGACCAATCTGATAATTATTTTGTTCAAGCGTGCGATACAAATGCGTCGAAATATCTGCTTTCGACATCTTAGCAATTAAGTTATGAGGAATGGTTACTACTTCATAACAAATTGGCACTTCATCAGCGTAACGAATTCGCTCCATACGCAAAATTTCTGCATCATCTGCTAAATTTAAGCGTTCCTTTTCTGACAATGATGGCTTACCAACTTGATAAGAGATTAGCTTACTTGATGGAACTTGACCATTGGCATGAGTAATCTCAGTAAAAGACATAATTCCCGACATTTTTTCTTGCACTTTGCGACTGGCTACATATGTGCCACTACCCAAACGTCGTTCTAAAATCCCTTCATCTTCCAGAGTTTTAATCGCTTGGCGTAGCGTCATACGTGACACGCCAAATTTTAGCGAAAGCTGTCGTTCAGACGGTATTTTGCTACCTACTTGATAAACATGGTTCTCAATGTCACGTTTAATTTGATTATGGATTTTAATGTACATTGGTTCTTCCATCAGTCCACCTCCGAATATGTCCTTTTATTATAAGCCAAATTGGTCTATCTTGCATAAGTTAAACTAACTTAATTCTCAATCACTATTTTTTCTTAGCGGTCCATGGCAATCCTAAAATTTTAACTTGCGACTTAGGACTACATTCCACAGTTACCGATTCATCACTACTTGCCACAACGTTGAGTCGCATTTGCGCCTCATTTTGAACAGCTAGCTCAGCCCCATTCGAATTAAAAACCACATCATGTCCTTGCAACTTAGCATGATCACTTAGTGCTAAAAAATATTGATATTCTAAACCACCATTAAAAGTAACTCTTTGTGCAAGACATTCAGCATTATCTTGAAAATCTGCGTGGTTTTGCACTACTGAACTGATTATGGTTACTTGCGATTTATCAACGGCAATCAGCCGATTGAATTGACTATTTTGAATAATTACATGTGGCTGCTTATCTAAGTAAATGCCACCCTCAAAGTTGCTATCGATAATGTTAACCCAAGATTCATCAGTGATATAGATGCAAGCATCATCATCAGACAATAATTTACTCCCTAGCATATTGAGCCAAGTCTGCCCCTGCAAAACAATAGTATCTGCAACGGAGTTATTTAGATCTAATTCCGCATTAGTTTTAACAAAAGTATCAATACTGCCATGAATCCGGGAATTGTTAATAATCGCAGTTCCGCGACCTTCAAGAGCTAACACACCAAATTCCTCAGCCACATTTTCAATACTAGAATCGTTCATTTCCAACCGAAAATCTGCATCAGCAAATAGTGACACTGAACCATTTAAGATTCTAGTAGAATACAATTCCAGAGTAATCTTGCCATTAGCAGCAATCGCAGCTGTATCTGAACCATAACCCTTAATGACACAATTGCGCAGACTTAAATAAGTATTAGCTTCAGCAGGAACAAACAAACTATTGTTATCCTGATTAGTATTAATACACAAATTCTCCAAACTAACAAATCGACTATCACTAGCCACATTAAGATAACCTAAGATAGTAGTATCTTCCGGCAGCCCTCCAGTTCCCTTAAAGGTAACGTCTGCCAAAGTAAGGCCCTGTGGCAATTCATAAAAACCAGGTTCTAAAAAGACTACATCATCTGCTCGCAAGTCCTTAAGTGCTTCATGCCAGCTAGTTTCACCACTGCCAGCTCCTACCCTAATTAGTCTTGGCATAAAATTCCTTCCTAAAATGAAAATAAACTAGCTTTAAACTATATTATTCTTCGAAATAAAAATCTAATCAAGATTAATAAATGCAAAAGAAAAAGACAACCTAACTCGCGTTGTCTTTTCCTACAGTTATATTGGGTTAGCTGGATTCGAACCAGCGCATACTAGTACCAAAAACTAGTGCCTTACCGCTTGGCTATAACCCATTAATAATGGAGGAGGGTGGATTCGAACCGCCGAACTCAGAGAGAGCGGTTTTACAGACCGCCGCGTTTAGCCACTTCGCTACTCCTCCGTTACGCACGTTAATTATAATACAGAAAAACGTGCGCAATTGCAAGTAAAAATTACAATTCTACTTTTTCTACTCAAAGTCAAGTATATCAAGGTATTAAATCATAATTCTTGTAGTCCGTCATTAGAATTATCTTTAAGTAGATTAAACTTAGATAATATGTTGTAACCCAAATAAGCTTAGTCCAATTGCATTTTTGAACTAAGCTGTTATAGTAATCTTATGATCAATTGGTTTTAGTTAAAGCCCTGTTTATTTTTGACTACGCTATAATCATATAATTGATCATGCACAATCAAATAGTAGACAGTCCGTGTTAGTTTGTGGACTGCTGCGATGGCGATCTTCTTGAAGTTTCTACTTTGAGAAGATCGTTTTTTCTTTTTCGTAATAATCGGCAATGTGACAAGGCTCAGAATATCTTACTGAATCCATTTGTCCAATCGTACGGTAGAGAATCTTACGACCAATGGGATTGCCACGTTTACTAATATGATCAGTCAATTCCATTTCGCCCGACTGGTAATGACGTAAGTCTAAACCAACAAAGGCATTTAAGGCATTAGGATTACGAAAACGTCTGATATCGCCTAATTCACCTAATAATCTAACTGCGGTAATTTGTGAAATACCTGGAATACTTTCAAGAATTTTTAGATCACGGTTGGGTAATTTACTAGCTAAGTCAGACATCTTTTGAATGACATTTTCACGCTCTTTAGTTAGTTTGGTTAGTCGTTGAGCATAATATCTAGCTTGTTCAACTTCAAAAGCAGCTTTATCAACTGCTGGATAAGCTGTGTCAGCCAGTTCAAGTAAGTTAGTTGCCAACTTATTTGCACGCTGCTTACCAATACCATGGAAGCTTAAAAAATACTGCATAACTCCTTCGTAACCTAAATTTTTAACGATTTGTGGATGCGTAAAAGTTTGGACATAGCGCCAATAATTCGTACCGTCAGGATGACTAGTTAAGGTTTCTAGCTCAGGAAAAGTAAACTGTAATACGCGGTGTAACCGGTTCTTAGCTGAAACCAAATCATGAGTTAATTGCTCATAAAAACGACTCATGGCACCTAACTGCTTATAGTTAGGGTCTTGTAGATAAGTTGGTCCGCGATGATAAATAAACTGTGAGTAAGCTAAATCTTTAGCATCGCGGCGATCAGTTTTATTGCGTCTAAATTGATCTAATTGCTGTTTGGCTTTAAGTGGGTTAAGCATAGTGTAGCGATAATGATATTGGTTAAGAAAAGCCTGCAATCTGCAAGAATAAACCCCAGTTGCTTCAAAGACAATCTGTGGTTGTTGGTGATAAAATTCTAATTCATCAAGTAGCTGCTGAAAACCAATGGCATCATTGGTGATATTAAACTGTTTAATGACTTGCTTATTAAGCATGATACAAACAGCAGATTTACGACTGCTCACGTCAATTCCCACTACAACTAAATTATTCATCTTCAAATACCTCCAACTAACTTAATTGTGCAGGGTAGAAGTTACAAGCTAAACTATATCTAATTTTCTATACCGGACATCAAGTGCCAACATACTACGAAGAGATTTAAGTTTAACTGATGAAGCTGTCAGTTTTATTTAGGGCGTCAAGTACTAGGTACAAGCGTCAAAAGTAACTAGGGCATATTAACTTCAACCCTGCTTCAATTTTAAAACAAAGAAAAAGCAGTGAATCAATATTCCGTCGAATATTGACCCACTACTAGGTTAGTATGTTTTATTTTCTTTGACGTACTTTTCTAACCGTTTTAGACCTTCTTCAATCTGATCTAAAGCTACTGCATAAGAGAACCTAACATAGCCTGCCCCACCTTTGTCAAAGCAAGAACCTGCAGTAACGGCAACATGAGCCTTATCAACTAAATCATAAATAAATTTATTATCATCTTGTTCTAAGCCAGCCGGAATTTTGGCAAAAATGTAAAAGGCACCATTAGGCTTAACACAGTCAAATCCTAATTTAGTTAGACCATTATACAAAATATCACGGCGCTTCTGGAATTCAGCTTTCATCGGTTGGGCATCATCCATGCCATTTTTAAAAGCCTCTTCAGCAGCATCTTGCATTGGTGTAGGTTCAGTTGTTACCACTGCCTGATGGACTTTAGCAATTTGTTCCAAAATTTCTTTAGGAGCACAAGTTATTCCAATCCGATAACCTGTCATTGCCCAAGCTTTTGACACACCATTCATTAAAATGACTTGATCATGTAGTGATTTTTCCATTGAAGCATGTGGTTGATCATAATTAAGTTCGCTATAAATCTCGTCGCATAAAGCAAAGATCGGTTTATCACGAATCACATCTGCCAAGGCATCAAGCTCTGCTTGGCTATACATTACCCCAGTTGGATTAGTTGGATAGTTCATTACCAGTAATCGAACTCGATCACCATATTGTTCCAATACCTGTTGTAATTTTTCTGGCGTCAACTTGAAGTTATCAGTAGAGGTATCAATCTCCACAATTTCAGCTCCGGAATTAAGAATCCCCAAGTCTCCCATATACATTGAAAATAATGGTGTCGGCACAACCATCACATCTCCAGGATTAAGCGTGGCAACTACCGTATCAAAAATCGATTCAGTCACGCCAGTGGTAACCAATACTTCGGTTGCTGGGTCATACTTTTGACCGTATTTTTTAGCCAAAAACTCACTAGCAGCAGTCCGCAGACCCATTGTCCCGTTAGAAGGAGCATAGTGAGAATGATTATCATCAATTCCTTTTTTAGCAGCTTCCTTAATGTGATCTGGCGTATTAAAGTCTGGTTCACCCAAAGTAAACTTTACTACATCAGGAATTTTACTGGCATAATCTGAAAATTTCAAAATTGGATTTGAAGGAGCATCAGCTAAGCCTTTTTTCATGTAATTAATTAATTCAACCATTTTATTCACCGAACTTTCTTTATTAGTTTAGTAAATTATACAATTAATAACGTAATTTTTCTACCAGTATTTTTTAATTTTTAACTAATAGTTTCTTTAACAGCATCAATAAAAATTGTTCTAACAAAAAAAGCTTTAAGCAATTAACTGCTTAAAACTTTTTTAATAATTATTCAGCTTGCGCTTGTTTTTGATACTTAGGTAGCTCACTTTCATCACAAAAGACAAAATGCCCTGGGACCACCTCTCTTAAGCGTTGATCTGTTGAGCGATTTTCAATACTAGCATCATATGACAATCGTTGACGCTGACGCTCAACTTCTGGATCAGGCAACGGAACTGCCGATAACAGACTTTTAGTATATGGATGCAATGGATGATTGTACACAATATCCGCATCGCCTAATTCCATCAATTGTCCATGATGCATGACGGCAATTCGGTCGCTAATATATTTAACCATTGATAAGTCATGCGCGATAAATAAGTAAGTTAACTTATGTTGATCCTGGATATCCTTAAGTAAATTAACTACTTGGGCCTGAATTGACACATCCAGTGCCGAAATTGGTTCATCCGCAATAATAAATTTAGGATCGACTGCCAATGCACGGGCGATTCCAATTCTTTGCCGCTGCCCACCGGAAAATTCATGTGGATAACGGGTTGAATGATCCGGATTCAGTCCAACAATTTTTAATAATTCTGCAACTCGCTGATCACGTTCATCGGCATCTTTAACTAATCCGTGAATATCAAGTCCTTCTGCAATAATATCCTTAACTTTCATACGCGGATCAAGTGAAGCATATGGGTCTTGGAAAATCATTTGCACATTTTGCCGAAAATGCAACATTTCTTGACCACGGTTTTTGATCCTGCTAATATCTTGACCGTCATAAATAATTTTGCCAGAAGTCGGATTATATAAGCGAATAATACTACGACCAGTAGTACTCTTACCCGAGCCAGATTCACCTACTAAGCCAAAAGTCTCACCTTCGTAAATATCAAAGCTAACATCATCAACTGCACGTACCTCATTAGGTTTACCATGATTAAAATATTGTTTTAAATGCTGCACTTGTAAAATTTTTTTACGTTCATTCATTTGCGTAAGCCTCCTGAAGCAGTTTTAGTTAAGTGTTCATACTCTTTGGCACGCTCAATAATCGCCTTAGGTGGTTCAACTTTAGGTGCATCTGGATGCAGTAACCAAGTTGCTGCAAAATGGGTATCACTAACTTTAAAAAATGGTGGCTGCGCTTCCAGATCGATCTGCATTGCATACGGGTTACGCGGTGCAAATGCATCTCCTTTAGGTGGATCCAATAAGTCTGGTGGCGTTCCGGGAATAGAAGATAATTTACTACCTTTAATATCTAGCGTTGGCATTGAACTCAATAATCCCCAAGTATATGGATGTTTAGGTTGATAAAAAATTTCATCAACTGTACCAACCTCTACGATTTTTCCAGCATACATTACAGCTACTCGATCAGCAATTCCAGCCACTACTCCCAGATCGTGAGTGATAAAAATGATCGACGTTTCCAATCTCTTTTGTAAATCACGCATTAAATCAATAATCTGTGCCTGTACCGTGACGTCTAACGCCGTGGTCGGCTCATCAGCAATCAGAATTTCTGGATTATTGACAATTGCAATTGCGATCACAATTCTTTGCCGCTGCCCACCAGAAAATTGGTGGGGAAAATCTTTCATTCGCTTCTCGGCATCAGGAATCCCAACTAATTCTAAAACTTCTTGTGCACGTTTTAACGCTTTTTCCTTGGAAATCTTATTATGAATCATTAACGGTTCAGCTACTTGACGACCAATATTCATAGTTGGATCAAGCGAAGTCATTGGATCTTGAAAAATCATCGAAATATCGTTTCCGCGATGATCGTCCATTTCTCTGTCAGACTCTTTTAACAAATCCTTGCCCTTAAATAAAATTTCACCCTGTTCAATTACCGCATTTGCAGCCAGCAAGCCCATAATACTCCGAGTAGTTACCGATTTACCTGAACCAGATTCACCCACAATTGCTAGGGTTTCACCTTTTTTAAGAGTGAAACTAATATCGCGAATCGCTTGGACTGTTCCAGCAAAAGTTTTGAAATTAATTTTTAGATGATTAATTTCTAAGATATTATTTGACATTAAACTAACGCCTCCCTATTCAGATTTTGGATCAAATGCATCACGCAAACCATCAGCAAAGAGGTTAAACGCAATCATCAAGACACATAATACGATTGCCGGATACCACATCTGATAAGGTAAAAAGCGAAAGGCCTTTTGTCCATCAGATAATAACGTCCCTAAAGACGCGTTAGGTGCAGGAATCCCGATCCCAATGAAGCTTAAGAAGGCCTCAAAGAAGATCGCGTTAGGAATCGAGAACATCGTTTGAATAATAATGGTCGATGAAAGATTCGGTATCAAATGCTTTAGCGCAATCTTAAACGAAGATTCTCCAAGTGTTAATGAAGCCAAAACATACTCTTGTTCCTTGAGTTGCAACGTTTGCGCTCGGATTAACCGGGCCATTGTTACCCAGCTACTAAAAGCAATCGCAATAATAATTGATGATAAACCAGGCTTTAAGACTAGGAGCAATAAAATTACCACAATTAAGTTTGGTACCGACGAAATGATTTCAATAATCCGCTGCATAAAGGTGTCAACTTTTCCACCTTTCCACCCGGAAATGATTCCATAGGGCAGTCCAATTAGTAAGTCAACCAATGTTGCAACAAAAGCGATAATTAGCGATAATCTAGTTCCGTATAATACCCGTGAAAATAGGTCACGCCCTAAATAGTCCGTTCCTAGTAGATAAGTCCGATTTTTAGGAACATTATTAGCTTCATAAGGATGGGTTACAATACCTGCCGCATTTTTAATTTCACCGCGAAAGCCGGGAATATTAGTATTGGCAATCCGCGGCGGCAAATTAGCGTAATCTGCATTCTGAGTATTAGGATCATTGGGAGCCAAAATCGGTGAACAAAATGCCACGACTGCAATAATTACTAAGACGAAAAAGGAAACTACCGCCACCTTATTTTTACGTAAGCGGCGAACAGCATCTTGAAAGAAGGTTAAAGATGGAGCGCTGATTTTTTCCTGATTAGCAGATTGATCACCAGCAATTTTCTCAAAACTTTTAGCTGTAATCTTCACATCTTCCATTTAATTATCCTCCTTGTCAGTCAATCTAATTCGTGGATCAATAATGCCGTATAAAATATCAGTAATTAACAGCATGATCATAAATAGCAGTGCATAAAAAATTGTTAGCCCCATGATCGTCGGATAATCGTTGGTCATGATCGACTTAACAAACTGTTCCCCGATTCCTGGGATCGAAAAGATATTTTCGACTACCATAGAACCAGTTAAAATACTGGCAGTTAGTGGTCCCAAAATCGTAATTACGGGGATTAACGAATTGCGTAGCGTGTGCTTGACCACAGTCTGCCAACGCGTATTTCCTTTAGCCTTAGACAACTCAATATAATCGCTATTCAACACATCAACCATTTCTGTACGCATAAACCGTGCCGTCTGAGCAAGCGGCGATACTGCAAGGGCCAATGATGGCAAAATACTGGATTCCCAACCGTTCCAAAGAGCAATCGGAAACATATGCCATTTGAAGGCTAGGAAAAATTGTAGTAAAACTCCTAACACAAAGCTGGGAACAGAAATCCCCACAATCGAGACAAAGGTTGCCAGTGTATCAATCCAATTATTTTTATTAATTGCCGCAACTGCTCCTAACAGAATTCCTAAGATTGAACCCAGAATCATTGCCTGGGAACCGATTAATAACGATGGTTTTAATCTTGAAATAATTAATTGCAGTACCGGTTGGTTATTAAATTGGAAAGAAGTCCCAAAATCTCCATGCAACATATTACCCAAATAGATTAAATATTGTTCCCAAATCGGTTTATTTAAACCGTACTGGTCATTCATGATTTTTAATTGGGCTGCCGATAATTTTTCTTGATTAGAAAATGGTGTCCCTGGCATTAATTTCATCATAAAGAAAGTGACACTTGCCACAATAAACAAAGTTAAAATCATGTAGCCGAGGCGTTTTAAAACATATTTCCACATTTGTTAGCCGACTCCTTATCAAATAAAACAAAAACGAAGTCCAGAATTAACTGATAACTCCGCTTTCGTTTTAACATTTTTTATTTATTTGTTAACTCGCACTGAAACCATGTTATAACTACCATTTGGTGATAAGGTCATGTTCTTAACCTTTGACTTGGTCATATGTGCTTCACCTACTTGATAAAGTGGTACGACACCCTGTTCCTTATTCAGAACATCTTGAGCTTCCTTCATATCTTGCCAACGTTTACTTGGATCATTAGCATCTTGCGTCATGCTCTTGTCAACTAAATCATCAAACTTAGAATTCTTCCATTTACCAAAGTTGTAACTAGCCTTTGACGTCATTAATGTTAAGAAGTTAATTGGGTCAGGGAAATCAGCATTCCAAGCAGTAACTACCATATCGAAGTCACCACTGTCTGAACGACTTAAACGAGTCTTAAATGGAACATTATTAAGAGTAACCTTCAGTCCTGGTAGTTCTTCTAATTGATTTTGCAGAAACTCATCGAGCTTCTTAGCAGCATCTGTATCATCACCTAACATAGCAAAATTAAATTTTTTGCCAGTATTACCAGTTTCAGCTAAGCCTTGCTTCCATAGCTTTTTGGCTTCTTTAGGATCATATTTAGCGTATTCAGCTGCACTAGCCTTAGTTTCATCAACAAAGTCTTTTGACTTATCTGTTGGATTAGTCGCCATGTTTCTTGGCATAAACGAATCAGCAGGTTGACTACCGTCTCCTAAGACCTTCTTAGTCATTTGCGGACGATTGATTGATAACGAAATTGCCTGACGAATCTTCTTATTCTTAAAGAGTGGTTGTCTCTTCAAATTTGGCGCGATATAGAAAGTTGAATTCATTTTTCGTGAATTGTAACCCTTTGAACCACGCATCTGCTTAGCATTATCACCAGTAATGATGACATCATCTAACTTGTTAGATTGATATAAGTTCAGAGCAGTCGTTGGATCTTTAACAACTTGATATTGTAATTTCTTAACTTTAACGTTCTTAGCATTCCAGTAGTCCTTGTTCTTAACTTCATTCCAAGTATTATCTGTGCCATCCCAGTTAACTAACTTGTAAGGTCCGTTAAAGACCAAGGTCTTAGAATTAGTACCGTATTTCTTACCCCATTTTTCTACTACTTTTTGATTCTGTGGGAAGTAGAAGGCACAGGTCATTAACTTATTGAAGTATGGAATTGGCTTTTCTAAAGTAACTTGCAAAGTATGCTTGTCTACTGCCTTAACTCCTAAAGTCTTAGCTGACTTCTTACCAGCAGTAATGTCTTTAGCATTGGCAATCCCTTCATAAATATAAGCGTATTGTGACTTAGTCTTAGGGTCAACCGTGCGCCGCCATGCAAAAACAAAATCGTCAGCTGTTACTGGATCCCCATTGCTCCATTTGGTATCACGCAATGGAAAAGTATAAGTCAAACCATTATTAGTTGGCTTAACTACCTTAGTAGCAATTCCTGGCTTAATCGTCTTGCCTTCATAACGATATAATCCTTCCATGGTATTAGTCGCAGCCTGTGAACCAATTACATCAGTATTCAAAGATGAATCCATTGTTGCAATGACATCTTTGGTCATAATCTTAACCGTACTTGACGGTGCCTTTGATTTTGACGAGTCGCTGCTCTTATTGCCGCAACCAGCTAACACAAAAGTACTCAGTAAAGCTGTTGCTCCCAGAGCAAGCAATTTTTTAACTTTCATTTATAACTCTCCCTCAATCTATATTCTAATACTTTTGTTATAGTTTACATTGTTGTACATTAAAAGTAAATATGTTTTATATGAAAATGTAACGCAATTATAGAGGGACTTTCTGAAAATATTGTTTATTTTTGGATATCATTGTAAATTATAAGGTGGTGAAAATACTATAATATCAATAATTATTTGCTTTCGGCTTAAAAATAACGTTATCAATACTACTTTAAATAGCTAAAATATTTTCAATTAAAAATAACAGTTGATTTTTTAATTTAAACAAAAAACCACAAACTTAGTTGTCCTAAATTTGAGGTTTTTCTTAATTTAATTAACAAAATAACTTACTTAAAGTTACTTAATTTAACATAACCACCATGGCTTAATATCCCATATTTTTTATTCTTAATGGTCTTGGTGCCATAAGTTTTGACTAGGGATTTTTTCCGTAGTACTTTTTTACCTAGCCTTTTACCGTTTTGGTCATAAATATAAGCATTATGGGTTAGCCTGGCTTCAATACCAGCAAAATTACTTACTCGAAGATACTGGTCATTGCCTAAAGTGTAGTATTTTTTTCCATTAATAGTCTTAGTACCTAAAACCATAACAGATTGATTCTTCCTAATTACCTTCTTACCAATCCGTTTTCCGTGTTGGTTATAAACGTAGGCATTATGCTTCAGTTTTTTCTCAGTAGCAACAGGAAGCGGCTTGTCAGGAGTAGGAGTTTCTGGTTCAGCTGGAGTTGGTGGTTCTGGAACAGGAACTTGAACTGGATCAGCTTTAGCAATCTTAATTGGCAAATTCTTCTTAGTGCCATCACCATAGCTAATTTTAATAACAGCATTGCCTAATTGATCAATGCTAGTTTCTCTCATATCAGGATCTAGATTACCCGCCATATCTAATACAGCGCCACCATCAACTAACTGGTAATCTTTAGTCATTGCTTTATTAGGAAGCCAACTCACTTCAACAATTGTATTATTACCATTATGAGTATAGTCGACTAATCCTTTTAATTCCGCTGTGGTCTTGAGCGAATTATCCGTTATATCAACAAAGCCAACAATCTCGTCTACAGCTTCATTTATCTTTGATTGTCCAGTTGTAACAGTAATTCTTTTGCCTGAAGCTTGATAGCGCTCATTATCTAATAAACGAGTAATGATATAACTCTCCTTAACAGGAACTTGAGCTAAATCACCACCATATAAAGCTTGTAATTCATCAGTTGTATACGAACTGCCACTTGGCAAGGTTGGAGTCCCAGTACCTACGGCTTTAATCCCCGTCGCCATCGTCGCAATGCCAGCATTGGTATCAAATTTAGTCCGACCTAAAGTTAGAACAAATCGCCCTTTATTGCCCGTTTCCCAAAGCATCCTATCCATCTTACCTAGTGCTTGATCAGTTACAAAATTACTAATATCTAGGTCAGTCAACCCACTATTATCGCTAAACATCGCGGTAAAGTTAGTAACCTTGCTAGTATCAAAGCTTCCCACATTAAGTGATTTCAAACTAGCATCATTATAGAACATATATTTCATATCAGTAACATTACTGGTATTAAAACTAGCTAAGTCGAGCTTTTCCAGTTTCGTTGCACCAGCAAAAAGATAACTCATATCTGTCATTTGACTAGTATCTAGCTGATCGGTACCACTAATTGTTCTGAGACTGGTCAACCCACCAAATTTACCTTGACTAATCTTGGCTGCACTGTGAGGACTGTTTTGATTAATTTGATCAATTAAATCGTCTAGCAAACCTCGTCCTTTTACTGAAGTCTGTTCAGGATCAACTAAAGAAATTTTGTCCTTAATCACAATTTCTTGAATCGATTTAGCAATTTCAATCCCTAAAAGCTTGCTTAATGAATTGCCAGAAAGCTCGTTACCCTTGGCAGTAGCACTAATTGTTAGTGTCTGGTTTTGGGCATCATAACTCAACGTGGCCTGCCCATCCTGCACTACTTTATCTTGAACAGCAGAATTTTTATTTGCTAAAACAGGAGTCGCTTTGACCTCACTACTGATTAAAGCGCCACTTGCCACACTGCTAACCATTGCAACGCCAAATAATGCTTGACGTGTAATCTTCGACATCTTGTTGGTCTTACTGTATTTAGTAAAATTAATTTTTATTTACCTCCAGGAATATTAAAAATAGTAAGACCCGATGAATTATATCAAGTTTTTTGCTAAGTACAAGTTGAATAACAAATTCTACCTGATTGATTCTCATGTAAGCATGATGAATACTAACACACTACCAAATAAAATAATTTTCAAGGAATTCTTTCTAGTCATAATTAAATTTGCATTTGTTTTATGATTCAAATAAACTAGCTTTTATAACAAAAATGCTATAATAAAAGGGGAGCAGTAGTATTATCCACACGCTCCCCTTTTAAAAATTATTGCTTACGATGACGTCTAATATAATCGACAATCATGTCAGCAATAACATTGGCTAGTATGCCAGATACTAGACCAATTATAAATGTTAACACAGGAGTTCATCTCCTTAGAATTACCATAATTAAGATTGGTTAAGTCTTAGATAATTCCATTTGTCATTTTACCAGAATTTTATACATTGACAATCCAGATAGTTGCTCATACAATATAAATATAAATGTTGACATTGGGGTAAATCTCCAAAGCCCTAAAGTTGGTTACTTTAGGCAGTCATTAAAATGATCCTCTGTTTACGCAGAGGATTTTTTAATACTGTCACAAACACGACCTTAGATAAAATCGCTCCACTAATTCAGGGTAATGGTTAACATCCCTGAAATACAATTTTGGTACCTCAGATAATTAAACCTGTTATAATAAAAAGAGAGCAGTGGTATTGTCCACACGCTCCCTTTTAAACATCGGGCTATTTCTTGAAATGGTCATACAGCCATGAAGAAATTAAGTTAGCTAGTATACCTGATACTAGACCCAAAATGAATGATACCATAGAGGCATTCACCTCCTAGAATTACCATAATTGAGAGTGGTTAAGTCTCAGATAATTCCATTAGTCATTTTACCAGAATTTTTTTATTGACAATGACTTAAAATATTGTAGAATGATAGTGAATGATATCAATGAGGCTGAACCTCAAAAAGCCCTAAAGCTGGTTACTTTAGGCAGTCATTAAAACGATCCTCTGTTTACGCAGAGGATTTTTTAATACCGTCGCAAAATACGACTAAATTATTCGGTAGGGCCAACTTAATGGAAGTCGTAAATCGCGACCCCAAGTCAAAAAAACTTACTACCTTTAGAGTAGTTTTTCTTTTATAATTACGAGAAATCCGAGTCCCTAAAAATGGAAAATACGACAAATGCGACCCCCTAAAAAGAGAAAATCTTTTTAAGACAATTTCGGATATTAAGATTTTGCTAACCATGAAATGCAAAAAAATGCACCGTAAATATCCGCCGGCGGAATTAAACACTTTTAAAATGACACTTATAAGCAAAAACTTTGCACCGATTTATAAAATTTTGCACCGAAATTTGCACCGATTTATAAAATTACAGCTAATTTCATCTAATTCTATTTAACAAAAAAGCCTTAACACCAACGCCTGACGCTAATTGACATTAAGACTAATTACTTTAATTGGGTTAGCTGGATTCGAACCAGCGCATACTAGTACCAAAAACTAGTGCCTTACCGCTTGGCTATAACCCAAACATTTGAGCTTTTACTTGTCACTCAACATTAATAGTATAGAGAATTAGGTTTTCCAAGTCAAGCATAAATTAAATCTTTTTACTGTTAAAGATTTAGCTCATAAGCATATCTAGCACCATCTTCAGTTTGATCAACTTGAACAATACCACAGTATTGATAACCCATCGACTCAATTAATGCTTGCATACGCTTATTTAAAGCATGCGTATCTATCCGAAAATTACTAAACCCCAGCGCAATTGCACATGAAAGCAGATTAGAAATGAACGTTTGACCTAAATGCTGACCGCGAAACTCAGAATCAATTGCAATTCGATGGATTGTGGCATACGGAGATTGATTATTATGCCATTTTCCAGTAATTTTGGCATAGCTAGAATCGGGTGTCGTTTGCAAAACAGCTACTCCCGCAATCTTTTGTTTGACGACTAAGACATATGCCCGCTTTAAGGCAATGTCCTGCTCAAACATTGCCTGGTTAGGCCGCCCATCTTGCCATTGCGGACTGCCATCCTCTTTTAGTAACTGCTTTGCATTATCGATAATTTTTATAATAGCAGGTAAATCTTCCTTAACTGCTTTGCGTATATAAACTAACACTTTTAAGTTTCCTAACTCCTATTCTGTTATAATAAGACTATTCAAAAAATCACAAGGAGAATCTCTATGGGAATTAAATTAATTGCACTCGACACCGATGGCACCTTGCTAACGTCAAATAGTAAGATTTTGCCGAGTACTAAAGCTGCAGTTGAGCGTGCGCTTAAGCAAAACATTAAAGTAGTCTTGTGTTCTGGTCGACCAATTGCAGGGCTAGCTCCCTATCTGACTGAACTAGGAATTACTGGCAGTGACCAGTATGTTGTTACTCTAAACGGTGCAATCTCAATGACTACTAATAAACAAATCATTACCAAGGATCTACTTTCTAACCAATTATATCGCAAAATGACCGCATTTAGCTTAGCAAATCAACTTCCATTTAATGTGGTTGATGAAAATTCTAACATTATCACTGCTGATCATAACATTGACTATGTCGTTTATCTGCAGGCTTATGAAAATACTGCTCCGTTGTACGTCCGTACGCCCGATGAGTTACCTGCAGACTTTCAAGCAGCTAAAGGATGTTTTGTTGGAACACCTGAACTACTTGACCAATGGGAAGAGGCAATCAAACAGGCATTTAGTTCCGAATTATATGTTATCCGTTCAGATCCCCACTTTATCGAACTCCTCAATCCTAAGGTCAACAAGGGCAATGGATTGAGCGAATTAAGCCAATCCCTAGGAATTAAAGCTGATGAAGTAATGGCAATCGGCGACGAACGAAACGATATTCCAATGTTTGATTTTGCTGGAACTAGCGTCTGTATGGGAAATGGCAGCCAAGCAGCTAAAGAATCGGCAGACTATATTACTGCTACCAATGATGATGATGGTATTAGTCAGGCTTTTGACAAATTTGTATTTTAATTAAAAAAGGGCAGTCTAGCTAAGATTGTCCTTTTTGTGTTATTTAAATTTACGGCTTAAACCCTTGATTGTACTTTTCACTTTTAACTATATACGTTGGAACACTTATGTAATGTAAAGAACAAATATTTTCAGTCTGCGAGATACTGAAGCCAAAATAATTATAGTCATCATCATGTAGACTACCCTGGGTATTAAAGAGATCACCCGCATGTTGCCATTCTTGATAAAGGCTGCGATTATTCCGATCAGCTTCGCCGCTACCAACATAACCAAAAATCATTTGTTTCAATCCAAAATAGATATTTTGCTTCAATTGCGCCATTGTCATTATTGGCGACTGATGATAAAAGCCAGCCATATCTTCAACATAATTATCGTTAAGATTTAACCCATTAGCCTGACTAGCACTTACAATCCCAGCAACATAATGTCCATTAGCAATCGTTTGTCGATGATCGCTATATTCTTTAGCGATATCTTGCGCGAGTTTTTGCGTGCCCGAACTATTCACCCATGGCTTTAAAGCTAAATCTTTTCGCGCATTATTAATTAACCGTAAACTAAATGAAGTTAGCTCAGTTAGTTGAGTTTGCGACACATTAGTTAAGTCAACTTGTTCCTGCTCATCCCGCTTATTCTCGCTTTTTTTACCCCTACTAAAGTTATTATCTTGCATTCCCTGCATTGAAGCAGTCACGAAAGCCTTACTTGGCTTTCCTTGATATGCTTGTAACAATGCCTTTTTAGTATAACCCTTGGGCAATTTTAGTTTAGCTTGCTGATACTTAGCTGCCGGCTTGCTTAGCTTAACATCTTTAGCCAAAATCCAATGCGAGTTGTTTCCAATTTTATAGGCAACCAGTTTTTTACGACCGATTTTACCTTTCTTGCTATATGGATAACGATATTTTGCTAAGGCGTAATAATTAGAGTGTTTGCCTGACAAATGATACAGCCTGACCTTTTGATGATGCTTAACTTTGACATAGCCCTTAACCGTTGCTGCTTGGACAGCTGGCAGCTCACTAGCTTCCTTAATACCAAATCCCACCAGCATCATGAATCCACTAATTACAGCAATTACCAATTTCTTTTTCTTCATCATTTTCCTCAAGAATAGCGCCTTAATTCAACAAGCTTACTCGTTATTTTAAAGCCCACCGACTCCAATTGCAATTAAGTGATTTACAAACATTCACTAAATTAAAAAACAAGCACTATTTTTAACTAGCGCTTGTTATTTGGGGTATTACATATTTATTTGATTTTAATGTTTTGTTTTAGTACCAACCATTTGCTTGCCAAAAGGCTTTAGCAGCTGCCCATGAACCATAGCGACTTGAAACATAATTATCAGCTACGCGCTCTTGGTTAGCAGCTGAATAGTCACCATTAAGGTATGAAGCAGAAAGTTGATATTTGCCAATGTATTGGCCATTTTGTGCACTGTATGAGCCACCTGATTCCCGATTAGCAATCCAAGCCTTAGCGCTGGAATCCGAATCAGTAGTAGTTGCTACATAGCTTTGAGTAGTAGAATTCGAGGTCGTATCTACTGTATTTTCACTAGTTGCAGCACTTGTTTGCTCTGATTGAGCCGAATCTGCAGGTGTATTACCTGGATTAACAAACTTAGCTCTAACCCATTGATTCTTACCCAAGTCATACCACTTTTCGCCATTAGCATCATAAGCGGTTTTAATGACTTTCCAAGAAGAATTACTTGGTAAAACTTGTCCAGTAGCTACAGGATTATCATAACTATTCCAAACATTTATTGAATTGCCATCAACATAATTCACGGTTACAACTGTAGCATCATTCTCAACTGTGGCAGCTTGAACCGTATCAGCTTTGGTACTGTTCATTAACGCTACACTTGAAATTGACAAGGCCGCTACTGCTGCCGACTTAACTAAGATGGATTTTACCTTCAAAAAATTATCTCCTTAATAAAAAAATTCTATATCTATTCCTTTCTCAAATTAATTATTGTAAAACGATACTAATTAATTTGATTGTTTATATAGTACAGTGCTAACGTGTCAGAAGCATAACAGAACTATCACTCAACCTTTAAAAAAAGGTTACCTAAGAACTGTTTTCTGTAACATTTGTAATATATTTCAAACTGCCATTTGTCAGTGCGAAAATGGCTTAAGCATTACCCTTCAGTTAGTACTTGCTACTAGCAAGAAAGCCATTACGTAGCTGCTTAACCGTTGTATTAAAAAGATTATTTGCAACATAAATGCAAAAATACTATTCTTGCTTAAGTTAAAAGTGCTATAGTTAACATAGATTTTTTTAAAGAAAGGAACAAATTATGACTAAATATACCGTTACCTTGGAAGAAGCAGATCTTCAAATGATTAAAGATTGTCATTCAAAAAATCCATCAATCATGCAAGCAATGAATGATGCCAAGAAATGTGCAGAATAATTTCTAGTTGAGCTGTCTTAGTGATAAGGCAGTTTTTTTATTATAGAGTTTATTTGCACCAAGCAGATAACTATGGTAAAAAGGATAAAATGATAATTCATTAATACTAATAACAGAGGTACCCCAAATTGGATACACTAATCGTCTATTGTCACCCTTATGAAAAAAGTTTTAATCATGCAATCTTGACTAAGGTTACGGTTGCCTTAACTAACCAAAAACGAAACTACCAAATAATTGACTTATATAATGAAGGATTTAATCCGATTTATGACCAAGAAGAATTACGCTTGTTCCACGAAGGTGGTACTCATGACCCACTGGTCAAAAAATATTTGGCTTTAATCCAAACTGCTTCAACCGTAATTTTCATTACGCCACTTTGGTGGAATAGTATTCCTGCTATGCTTAAAGGCTTTATCGATAAAGTAATGAAAGAAGGAGAAGGACTTTCACATACTGTCAGCTCTACTGGAATTCATGGTAAGCTGAATAACGTCAAACATACTTACGTATTGACAACGTCAACCTCTCCAAAATTTTATTTACGTTTTTTTGCTGGAAACGCCATTAAAAAAGTATTCATCAATCAGACTTTGCGCCAATTAGGGATGCGCGGGCGTCACTGGCTACACTTTGGCAAAATCACTAATTCAAGTTACGCCAGACGTAAACAGTATTTAGATAAGATTGAAGGCTATCGGTTTAAATAAAAATTCTAGACTTTCTTTTGTTCAATTAACAACACTAAAACTAGCAACTAATTTTCCAACTAGCATCGGTAGAATCATATTTTTGCAACAGAAACAGTAAAAGTCAGATGATCGCCAAACATAATAACACAAAAAAGCTTTGCAATTCTAAATAATTACAAAGCTTTTTATTAGATAAACCTCTTATTGCTAAGCTTCCATATGCCCAGAAATCGATTTATCGGTTACAGGACTAACACTTGTATCAATTCCAACTTTTTCACATAATTTTGCCGATAAAACTTGGAACGGAACCACATAAAATATTGGCGATAAAATATCACTAGTCTTAACACTAAACTTCAAATCTCTGTCAGTAACAGGAAAATCTTCTGCAGAAATCACAAAAACATGTTCACCATATGCTCTACGATAATATGCAGCAACATCAACCATTCTATCAAACTCAGCACCAGCGTTACCACCAATCAAGAAGATATAGTTATTCTTGTCGTAGGCACGTAATGGCCCATGCAGTTGTTCTTCTTGTTCATAGGCTGAACTTTGACGTCCAAAAGTTTCAAAGAACTTCAACCTTGCTTCTTGAGCGGTTGGATAATTATACCCAAATCCTGCAATTGAAGACTTATCCATTTTAACTAGTTCATCTTGATGTTTTTCAAACCAGGCTGTACTTTCCTTGACTACAGTTGGGAAATCCTCAACTAATTTTTGTGCATCATCAAGCAACTTTTGATATTTATTTTGACCAATTAAATCTTCTTTATGTGCAATTTCAACTGCTAACAAATAAAATTGCAATAAAGTTTCTGTATAACCGCGAGTTTCAGGGCCTACTTGTTCTTCTTCACAAACTAAATGGATATAGTGATCAGCAATCTTAGTAATAGCAGATCCCAGTTGTTCAGAAATTCCAACAGTAGCATAGCCTAATTCTTGTGCATGTTTCAATGCATCACACGTTGAATAACTATCCCCATGTTGTGATAATCCAACAACTAAAATTTGGTCATCCCTAAATACACTGCTTGGATTAATACTTTCAGAATAAGTGAAGACATTAGGCTCAATTGCCACACCTTCAACTTTTAGCAGTTTAACAAACATATTTCGAACTACCCGCATCGCATTATAAGATGTTCCAGAACCTGTAAAGATCACTTTCTTGAAATCATTCTTTAGCCAGAAATCAATAAATTCCTTACCATAATCATTTCGTTCATCAAAGGCTCTTTGTAACACCCTTGCAGTATCCTCAACATGGCCCATCATTGTAAGTTTTGTCATTTTAAAAATCCTCCATTTTTTCTAATTTTATGTTATTTTTAGCTAGTTCTTGCATTCTAGTAAGATATTTTTCGGCTTGTTGTTCATTACCCAATTGCTCAGCTACCAAGTTTAAACGTTGATAGATTATTAATTTTTGTTCAGGCTGATCAGTCGACTTAAGCTGTTCTTCTAATTGAGTAATTAATTGTTCACTAGGTGCTAAATATACCTGATGCAGTATATTAATTTCCGACTTTACTTCAGACAATTCACAATTATCTAAAATAAAAACTTCTAATTGCTCTACCATCGCCAGATCCTTATTTTCAAGAAAATATAGGTATGAACGCATTAAATAAATCAAAGTATCTTTGTCTTTAACAAGATTTACCGGTTGATCAACTAGTTGCAATACTACTTTGTTAATCCCTTTTCGATCCTCATAAGCCAAATAGTAATCTAAAGTTAGCAATAGTCTGGTTCTTTTTGACAAACAAATAGTTGTAATAGGCGACTTAAGCAAATTAAAATATGATTTTTGATCTCCACTTTTTTCGTACTTTAACAGTTTAGTCGTTAATTTTTTATTTAATTGTGATTGCGCTAGCCAACTTAAAAATACTGCACCGAACAATAAAATTACAATAATTACTGGTTGCATAAACTATAACAAACCAACAGCTACAGCTAATATGCCTAAAATAATCAAACCAATCAAAATAACTGTTCCGTTCACCTTTTTCTGCAACAAGCCATAACAACCAAATGTTAACAATAGAGGTAATAAATCAGGCAATAATGAATCCAGTGTCTCTTGAACTTTGATCTTGGTACCACCAAATTTCAGTACCATCGGCACCTTGATAATCACCATCGACGCTATCATTGCACCAATAACCACCAAGCCCAATATCTTAGCTGCTTCAGTCAACTTTTCTAGAGTCCCGTCTTCACTGGCTTTAGCCAAAAATTTATTTCCACCTTCATATGACAATTTAAAGCCAAACCAACGCAGCAATTCACTAGGAATCACGTTAATCAAGAAATATAAAATTGGTCCTAGAATACTGCCTTTAACAGCTAGTGGGGCCCCAATACCAACACCAATAACTCGCAGTGTTCCCCAAAACATGGAGTCACCGATACCAGCTAAGGGACCCATTAATGCAGATTTAACCGAATTAATAGAACTTGCATCAAAATCTTCAGAATTAGCATTTTGCTCTTCCATTGCACAACTAATTCCAAGAATCATCGGTGAAACAGAAGCTGAACAGTTAAAGAACTCTAAATGACGCTGGTAACCCTTTTGTAATTGTTCCTCATCATCACCGTACAAGCGTTTTAAAACAGGAGTCATTGACCAAGCATAGCCTAAAGCCATTTGCCTTTCATAATTAAATGAGCCTAACAATTGATAGTGGCGCCACATAACACTGCGCAAATCTTTTTTAGTCAGCTTTTTCTTTGATTTTTGCTCCGATACTGCATTATCCATTATAGTAACTCTCCTTCGTCATTATTTGCTTGCGGCTTAAATTGATAGTAAACATATGCGATTATAAAGCCAAACATGGCGATGCCAATCATTGGAACTTTCAAGAATGCAACTAATGCAAAACCTAAAAATAAAAATGGTGCATATTTTTTGTCATAAGTTAACTGCATTAGCATGGCAATCCCTAAAGCAGGTAACAAGTTCCCTGATTGGGCCAAACCGTCCTGAATTACCTTTGGAATAGATTTCACTATCAGTTTAATTACTGGCGTACCAACTAAAAAGCCAACTAATATTGGGACGAACTTGGCCAAAAAGAACATGGCTACTCCGCCCCATTCTCCTATTGCAATTCCTTTCCAATTTTTCTTTTCTATTTGCCTATCAGCATAATGAGTAAATACAGTATTAAAACTGCCAATAGCAATTTGAATAATCTGCGCAATTAAAGCAATTGGAACTGCCAATGTTAACGTTGTTTGCCAATTAGCTCCAGTTTTTATCGCTAAAGCCGTAGCCAATGCAGAACCAACGACCACATCAGGTGGTGTGGTCGTGCCAATACCAACTAAGCCCATCCAAACGAGTTCCAATTGTCCTCCTAGAACCAGTCCAGTATTGAAGTCGCCCATTACTAATCCAACCAATGGACCAATAATTATTGGACGATCTAGCATGTGCTGCCCACCAATTCGACTTTCCATATAGGCTAATCCACCGATTAGCGCAACTAAGATTCCTTGTAACATTTACATTACTCCTTTCATCTAAATTATTTATTAAAAGCTTTTTTAATTCCTGAAAAGTTCAATTTTTCAGTTGTGGGATTCACCTGAGCAAAAACTTCAACACCTTGCTGATCTAGCTTTTGTGCACATGCAAATTCGTCTTCAGTCATTTTTACCTGTGGTAATACTGCAACAGCATCTTGATAATGAATACCGGCTGTACCTACATTGACATTTTTAAGTCCTTCAACACTTTCCTTTAGAGTCAATGCATCACGAACATTTTCTGTAACAACAAAAATCTTCTTATTAGCATACTTTGGATTATTTAAAATCGCTATTGCTGATTTCAAATCCTTAATTCCTAAAGTGACACCTGCTGGTTTAGCCAACTTCATCGTCATCTTTGACATGGCATCATTAGCTGCATGATCATTGGCAACCAATAAAATGTCAGGATGCAGCTGATTGGTCCAAGACACAGCCACCAAACCATGAACCAATCGATCATCTGCTCTTACTAAACTAATCATCTAAGTCATCTTCTTTCAATAAATCGTTAATATAGACAATTTGCTGTCTTGATTGTTTAACTGCAGCATTAATTTCTTTATCAGTTAGGCTTTCCTTACCCGACATTACTAGTTCTAAAACCAGAGAAAGATTAATACCACTAATAACTTTACAATCAAACTTTTTAATTAAAGCTAGTGCTTCTTTATTAACGCTACCTCCAGGTAAATCAGTCAAAATAATTATCTGGTTACCCTTTAAATCAATTATTTTTTCTTTTAACTGGTCGGTAAACGGTTTTTGTCCGTCTACATAAGCATTTATATAGTGCACATTGGTGAGTGCATCATTAAAAAAACTGATTGACTTATGATAACCTTCCGCTAAATAACTATGAGTAGCTATAATGTATTCGCTCATTTGCTCACTTCCTTTAAATCAATGTCAAAATTCCGTGTCATTTAAAAATTATTCTGTTCCACGCGTCCTTAAAATGTTAGCGTGAACATTAAATTTAAATAAATTTTACTCTATGTATATACATTTTGCAACGATTTTTATAAAAATATCTGCTATTTTTATTTATATATCGGTGACTATTAATACGAAGCAATGTGTCTTTTGTCTTTTATATTTGTGGTATATACATTTATCAGTAATATTTATATTCCCTCAGAATTTATTTTTGACTTAAGGTATAATTATCTAAAATGGTGATTTCTAATAGAAAATGACAAAGTATATAAAATAAGAGAATGCAATGGAACCAAAATACAAACAAGTTGAACGTTTTTATATCGATCAGATTAATAAAGGAAAATTAAATATTGGCGATCAATTACCGCCCGAAGTCGAAATTGGCGAAAAATACGGCTATAGTAGGATGACTGTGAACAAAGCACTCAAGAATCTTGAAAAAGAGGGCTATGTCACCCGCATAGCTGGTAGAGGCACATTTGTAAAGTCAAAGAATGTTTTACGCGTAATCAATGACGATGTCAGTTTTACCGAGTTCATAAAACGACAAGAAATGACTCCAGGATCAACTTTGTTATCCTATGAACTTGTTGAGGATACTTCAAATTATCTAGATAGTAACGATTTTGACTCTGAGCAAAATTACAGTAAATTACATCATTTCAAACGGTTGCGAACCGGAAATCAAAAACCAATCGCAATTACTGATGATTATCTAAATGCTGAAATTGTTAAGCATGTGGAATTTGACCTTTTAAACAACTCTTTATATGCTTATTTAAAAAAGTTAAAATTACCGGTGATTCAAAATTTTGTAGAAATAAAAGCCATTAAAGCAACAAAAAAGCAGCAAGAGCTGCTTAATTTGAAAGAAGATTTTTTACTAAAGACTCTAGAAAACACCGATACAATTCTGACTAATGGTGAAAGGGTAGCATTAGGCGTGTTTACATCTTATTACAATCCTAACTTGTATACTTATCGCTTTAACATTTAAAAAGGAGCAAACTTCGAAATGAAGTGCTCCTTTTTGCTTGAACTATTCTGTTGCAAATAATGCTTTTATTTCTTCTGGTGTTTTAGCTGATTTTAATCCTGCAATAAAGTCTTCATGCGTTAATAACTTGGCAGTGTTAGACAAATATTTTAGATGTTCATTACTATCAACTTGAGGAATTAGAAAAGAAATTACTATTTCAGTTTGCTTGCCATCTAAAGACCGCCAATCAATTGGATGCTCTAATTTCAACACAAGCATAGCTGACTTATTAATTACAGCAGATTGAGCGTGAGGAATAGCAAAGCCGTCAGTCATCCCTGTTGAACCCTCTTTTTCTCTAGTGATGTAACTGTCAAAAACTTTTTCGCTATCGGTAGCCAGGTTGTTTTCCACGGCCATATTTGCTAAATATTTTAATGCTTCGTCACGACTATTAACATCAACACCAACTTTAATATTCTTAACATCCAGAATACTATTAGGATCATGTGACTCTTCATTTTCATTTAAAACTTGAGTAGTGGTATCGGTAACAACAGTTGAATTTTCAGATAATGTTGCTTCTTTTTTAGCAAATCTCAAAAATACTTTACTGGACTCCAATCAATAGTTCCCTGTTCCGTTATGGTTTGTACTTGAAAACTGTGCTGTTTTTTAGGTTCTATTCCTTCTATAGCTAATTTGGTTTCGGTAATTTCTGTATAAAGCAAATCGTCTACTTTAACATTATATTTTGCACGTCCATATTTTTCATCAGCTGGTTGCCATGATAGCGTGACAGTAGTTATCTGACTCTGCGAAAAATTGAGTGGATCTGTAATACTCAATTTCTTATCTTTAGATTTAGCTAACAGAGCTAAAGGTTGAACCCCGCTAAGCTTAACTACAATCTCACTTGTGCTGACATTTACATGAGCAAGCTTAATACGGAAGAATGTCTGCTTCATGTCAGTTCCGATTCCTTGCAAATACGAATTACTATAATACTCATGATCAAGATAACAAACATTATCGGACTGAGCATAATCAGTCAAGTCTCGAACTAATCGTAAAGCTAATTTTTGACCAGCAATCAACACCGCACAATTTGTTGGCATTTCGGTCACTTTTATAGCCAATTCTGTCGTACGTATTTTTTCCATTTCAGAATAATTTCCAGTTGTTGGTTTAATATCAACTATTAAATTTTCATTTCTTAATTCAGTCGAAATATCCGTTTGAGCAAATTCCCCCATTTGATATTTGGCACTAATGCCGTCATCTTCATAAACTGTAAATTGATTATCATTAAAAGGATAAATCTCAAATTGCCGCTCATTCTTAGCCAGCTGATATTCCTTGGGAGTATTAGTAGCAGGTGCTTTAGGGATTATTGCACCAGCTTTAACAAATAGGGGCAGTTTCCATACAGGCGCAGCAAAATTATTCAGTACTTGTCCGCCTTGATAAGCCTCACCAGTATAATAATCAAGCCAAATCTGCTTTCTATCTGGCAAATAAATACCATTACGAAGATCATTGCCTTGATCATCGGCTGCCGTATTTTGATAGATTGGCGCAACCAAAAAACAGTCTCCCCACATGTATTGATACTTAACCAAGTCTGTATAACATTCGGGTAAATCTGGATATTCTAAAAACATAGCGCGAACCATTGGTTTGGCATCTTCAACGGCCTGATGAGCAATACTGTAGATATAAGGTAGCAACTGTGTCTTTTGCTTTAGATAAGCCCGATTAATTGCAGTAATTGCATCTGAAAACGCAAATGGAGTCTTGGGATTAGTTCCCCAACCATCCATATTTAATTGAATTGGCGTAAAAGCTTTCCACTGGTAGTCACGCGTGTTAACAATTGCATTACTGCCGGCATAAATACCATCCATATCCGAACCAACATTGGGTTGACCTGATAAGCCTTCACCAATATAAGTCGGAATTTGAAAACGAATATATTCCCATTGTCCACCTTTCTGGTCACCCGTCCAAACAGCTGCACTGCTATGTGTTCCAGCCCAACCGTCCATGGTAATAATAAACGGTCGCAATTCTTCACTTTTAATCTTTTCAATCATTTTAGCTGCAGTTTGCGTACCATTTAAACCAAAGGAATAACCATCACCTACCCAGGCCATGTCCGTTTTTAGAGCAGTTACCCCAACTTCTAACTCTTTTTCAAAATCACGATCTGTTGGCTTGGGATGTTGCGGATCCTTAGGAGACAAATTTTGTTGCGTCCATAAGCCGACTTCAATTCCTTTAGAATTAGCATAAGTAACAAACTTAGCCAAATTTTGTAAATTACCTTCCAAGGTATTCGTTTGACCATATCCAGCACCATAACCGTCATTAGGTAAAAACCAGCCTAAAGGCATATCCTGATTGAGATATTGGTCAAGCATGCCACGCGCACTTAATAAATAAGCAGCTCCTCCGGCTTCGCCGTTCAGCGTCTCACGAATTGCTTTACTTTCTAAATCTGCTGGAAGTTCTTTAGGATGATATTCTCGATAATAATTACCATCGGGATATTTAATCGCTTGTTTATCTTGAGCATCAGCCTTAATCCAAAAATCACGATTATAAGCATTTAGATGTGCTTCATAAAAACCATACAATGGCATCAATTGTGGCAAGCCAGTTAATTGGTGATACATATGCAATAGTTCATATGGCGTTTTGGCAAAGAAATAAATTGCATCAAATCGCTTTTCATAATGTCTAGTAACAATTGTTTCAGCTTGTGTACTAGCAAAATCATATTCACCACGGGTGAAAGTATTACGCAACACCCCATAACCGCAGGTCGACCAATAAAAAGGTGCTGGAGATGCCACTCCCTGATCTAGCCAATTATTCGTATTTGCTACAATTATCTGCTCATTAGTTAAATTAAAACGACCGTTTTGCGTACCTGCCCCAAAGTAGTTATTTCCAGCCTCATTAGCTAAAACTTGTTCACAGTATTCATCATTAAGATAGATCGGTTGTACTTCTTGCAAGACTGTCTGTCCTTGCTTGGTAACACTCATGGTACCTGCATTCTTGACAAAATTAATGGTAATCGATTTAGTCGCAATAGACCAACCAGTTTCAGTTCGCTCAAGCTCCACTTGGATAGACTGATCACCATATTCTTGAACATCAGCTGCCAAAATTTGAGCATGTAAGTCTGGCTGCGACTGTGCTGGTTGTTGATACTTTTCTACCGGATCAATGTAATATCGAAAGATACTAGAATCTAACCAATACAATCTGGCCTTCAGACCATTAGCATAATCGATTTGATAAAAGCCACCTTTAGCTTGGACATTAATAATCATATTTTTGTAAACAGCTATTTTCAATTAATTCACCTTTTCTCCTAAATATTTAAATATTATATCAGTTTATTAGTTGATTTTTCATATTTTGATAAAATTAACCATATTGTTCCAATCAATAGTACTACTTATTACGGATTATTATAAAAAATAAATTAAAAATATATTGAATTATCATATTGTTACTGTTATTATTTAAAATAATATATTTTTTATATAAATTTACATATATAAGGATGGGATAGAATGAAAAAGTCAAAAATCATTAGTTATATTGCTATCTTAGCAGCCGTCTTTTTGTCGTTGACAGCTTGCAGTAAAAACCAAGATAAAACCAGCAATGCGGTTGACAGTACCCCCAAATTCAAAACATCCGTGCCAACCAAAACTGTTAAACAAGGTGGCACATTAAAGGTTGCTTTAGAAACAGATACACCTTTCCAAGGCATCTTTTTAGACGAAATCTCAGAAAATTCAGTTGACTATCTAGCCTCTCAATTTGGTGACGAGACCCTTTTTTATTATGACAATAACTATAGAATAAATAAAAAAGGACCCGCTACACTTAAAGTTGATCAAAAAAACAAAAATATCGTAGTCACAGTAAAGAATGGTGTTAAATGGTCTGATGGCAAACAAGTCACGGCTAAAGATCTTGAGTACTCTTATGAAATTATTGCCAATAAAGCAACCAATTGTGAACGCTATACTGATCAAATGGCCAATATTGTTGGTTTAAGAGAATATCATGATGGAAAAGCACAAACGATTTCTGGGATTACCTATCCTAACGGTGAAAATGGACGTTCAATTAAAATTCGTTTTAAACAAATGTTTCCAGGAATGTACAATGCTGGCAGTAATTGTTATAGCGAAACCGCGGCACCTTATCATTATCTAAAAGATGTGCCATTTTCCAAACTGCAAGCCAGTGATCAAGTTAGAAAGAACCCTATGTTCATTGGTCCCTATAAGGTTCAAAAAATTGTACGCGGACAATCTGTTACTTGGGTACCAAATAAGTACTATTGGCGTGGTAAACCAAAGCTAGACAAAATCTCAATTTCAGTAATTTCTACTAGCAGCGCTTCACAAGCAATTAAGAGTCACAAGTTTGATGTCATTGACGTGGTAAATACCCAATGGGAACAAGTTAAAAACACGAAAAATTATAATTTTGTTGCGTCAGTGCCAATGCAATATTATTATTTAGGCTTTAAAGTAGGCAAATGGGATAAAAAGCAAGAAAAAAATGTCATGAGTAAAAATTCCAAGATGAATAGCAAGCCGCTCAGACAAGCCATGGCATATGCCATGAATGTCGAGCAAGTTGATAAACGTTATACTCATGGTCTCAAATTTAAAGTCCCAACTCTAATTCCTGAACAGTTTGGTGATTATTTTGATAAAAATGCCAAAGGCTACACTTACAATCTGAAAAAGGCTAATCAAATTTTAGATCAGGCAGGATACAAGAAAAAAGGTAAATGGCGCACTCAGCCTAATGGCAAACCACTTAAGATTAACTTTATGGCGATGAGCGGTAATACTACTCAAGAGCCAATCATTCAAAACTATTTGCAGCAATGGCACAAAGTTGGTTTAAACGTCAAATTGTACAACGGTAGATTGATTGAAGCTAACTCATTTTATGACAAGCTGGCAAAAGATGATCCTAAAGTTGATGCATTTATTGGTGGTATAGGGATGTCAACCGAGCCTTCACAAGCTAATGCATATGGCGAAAACTCTGCTTCAAATTATGCTCGCTTTGCTACTAAGGAAAATACCCAACTAATTAAAGAAATGGACGCACCAGAATCATTTAATCACGGCCATCGGGTCAAGGTTTTCCACAAGTGGCAAAAATACATGAATGAGCAAGCTTACGTTGTTCCACTTGATAACCAATACACAGTTACTGCAGTAAATACCAAATTAGCTAATTATTCACTTGATCCTGAAAAATGTGCTAATAAGCATCCAATTTGGTATGATATTGGTTTTGCCAAATAAATTCGAATAATACTAAAATTAAATTAAAAAAATATTGCATTTCTAATTTTATGCTGCTATTATTACTGCTAATAATATTTTAGTTAGTTTAAAGGAGCAATGTTCAATGAAACAAACCAAAAATGCAATCTCCGCAAAAGAATTTTTTAATAAAGTATTATCAGGTACCGCAACAGGAATTATCGTTGGCTTGATTCCTAATGCTGTTTTGAGTTCAGTTTTGAAGTTATTCGGCAACAACGCCATTACAATTGGCATGAATCACGTGTTGCTAGTCTTCCAAATCGCAACCCCATTATTAATTGGTGCCTTGATTGCCTACCAATTCGAGTTTGCGCCATTGGACATTGCTGTAGTCGCGGCTAGTGCCTATGTGGGTTCAGGCGTTACCCAGTTTAATGCTCAAGCAGTTAATCCAGCTAACAAACAAGCTGGGATCTTCATTTCATCTGGAACTGGCGATTTAATTAACACGATGATTACTGCTGCCATTGCTGTCTTTTTGACATTGGTAATCGGTAACTTGTTTGGATCAGTTAAGATTGTGCTTAACCCTATCGTAGTCGGTGGCGGAGCTTCTTATATCGGCTATCTGCTATTACCGCTAATTAGCAAAATCACAACTGGACTAGGCACAATTATTAATTCATTTACTAAGTTACAACCTGTTCTAATGTGCGTATTAATCGCCTGGATGTTTGCCCTATTAATTGTTACGCCTGTTTCAACAGTTGCCATCGGAATGGCTATTCAACTAAATGGTATTGCCGCTGGTGCTGCAGCAATGGGAGTAGCGGCAACTACGATTGTTTTGGTAGTCCACTCTTGGAAAGTTAATAAGTCTGGTGTCACAATCGCTGTTGCATTAGGTGCTATGAAAATGATGATTCCAAACCTATTCCGTTATCCGATTATCGTCTTACCAATTCTAATCACTTCAGCCGCTTCGGCTTTACCTGTTGCTTTATGGAACATTTGCGGTACTCCTGCTTCAGCCGGTTTTGGCTTAGTAGGAATTGTTGGGCCTCTGGCATCAATGAGTGGTCCTAATAGTATTAATCTGCTACTAGCTCTACTTAGTTGGTTCGTCATCCCTGCAGTAGTTGCCTTAGCCTGCCGCTTCGTATTTGATAAGTGGCTACATGTTTACGATGAAAAAGTCGCTTTTGCCTACTTGGGTGATTGATTATTTATTAGAATATCAAAAAAAGCTGCATGCTAATCGTTAGTATGCGGCTTTTATATACCGATTTAATCAATTATTCAGAGATTTGCTAACCAAAAATCAGGCCTCAAACTACTATGTTGAGACCTGATTTTACTTATCTATCTAACTTAACATCATTATCCGTATGACCAGTAGTTAGTGCTTGATGAAAATTCTCATAACTAACACTAATCATATCGGACAATGCTGGACTAGTGTATGAACCAATATGCGGTGTAAGTAAGACTTTCGGATATAATTCGCGCAATTCTTGAACAATGCTATCGGAAAGTTTGCCATTAAATTTATGTCCAAAAATTGTGGACTCGTTTGGTAGAACGTCAGACCCAAAACCACTTAATTTATCAAACTTTATCGCTGCAATTACTGCCGGATAGTCAACTAGTTCCGCCCTGGCAGTATTAATCAGAACTGCTCCCTGTTTCATTTTACTAATTAAAGCTTGATCAACCAAGTGATCATTTTGACCAGGAAAGTAAGGTACATGAATTGAAATAATATCAGAATTAGCAACCAGCTCAGCTTGACTAACAAAATCAACATACTGAGCCGCAGAACTACTGGGATATGGGTCGTAACCTAGCACTTTTACTCCCATACCATGGTATAACTTAGCTTCTGTTGCACCTATCTTACCCGTTCCAATAATGCCAACTGTACAAGTATGAAACTCATTAGCAAATAATTCTGGCAAAACTCTAAAATCGCCTTGACGAGTATTATCAACTGCTGTAACCACATTTCGATAGAGCATTAATCCTAAAGTTAAAGCTAACTCAGCTACTGCATATGGTGAGTAAGCCGGAACCCGAGCCACCTTTTGCTGATACTTTGCGGCTGCTTGTAAATCGATGTGATTATAACCAACAGTTCTGGTAAAAACGTACTTGATACCCCAATCATGCATTTTTGCTAAATTGACTGCATCAGCTTGGCAATTTGCGCGCAATAACACTGCATCATTGCCTTTAGCTGTGCTGATATTATCATGAGTTAATAACTCAGGCTCTAGTTGTAAATCATAATGATATTTATTCAGCTTTTTAAAATACGGTACTTCATTTTCCCGAACGCCATAAACCGCTATCTTAAACATGATATACTCCTAGTTAATCAATCACAATGTTATTCATCAGCAGTTTTGGTACTCTGGTCAACTTTTGCAAAAATCCCACTTTATCTTTTATTCTCCCTGAAACTTGTTAGCTTCAACTTCTCTAATAAAGTCAGCCAAATGCTTATAGTATACTTCTGGATTATCAACCATATGGTGATGACCACCATTAGGCGTGGTAACTAAGCGAGAATTAGGAATTTCTCGCTGCATAATTTTCGCCGTATCAAGCGGCATGGTTTCATTCTCACCAAAAGTTAGTAAGGTCGGCATAGTAATCTGCTTGAGATATTTTCTAAAGTGCCAGTCTTTTAATTTACCAGTAACTACAAATTCATTATCACCTTGAAAAGCATGATAGACTGGTAACCCACCTATGCGCTTAATATGATATAACTTACATGGCTGTCTACGATCTAAAAAATTAATATTCAAAATCTGGACATCTTCTTGATAGCGCTCATTTTCATAATCGTCGTTTGCTTCACATTCGCGCATAAAATCAATCTCTGTTTGTGGCAAAACCTCTTGACGACGTCGATTAATTGCATCAATATAATCATCAATTTCATCGACCATTGAAGAAATAATTGCCCCCTTAAGGTGTTTACCATATTTAACCGCATATTCTTGGACTAATAGTCCGCCCCAACTTTGACCAATTAAATAAAAGTTTTCCAGTCCTAATTTTTCTCGCACCTCATCAACTTCATCAAGAAAATATTCATAAGTCAAATACTTTTCAGCAATCTTTGGATCGGAATAATCTGGTTGATCGGAATATAGCGACCCTAATTGATCATACATGGTTACTTGTACATTTAGTCCCTGTTTAGCTAGTTGATCAGCTGCATCCTCCCAATATTCATGATTGCCACCAGGACCACCGTGCAGTGCTAGCAAGTGAATATCGCCCTGTCCTTGCGTACTTGTCCACAAGTGATAGCCGTTATCTAAAGTAATAATTTTTGAACCTGTTTTCATCTTTAACTCCTTATAAATTATTTTGCATAACCAACTTGATACCATAACGGCTGGTAATTATTAGACTTTGATAGCTTAACAGAATAACCTGTTAATTTATCATTCAAAGCCATAATCTGATAAGAATTATCAATCGGTATTACATAGGCCTGGTCATTCATATATTCTTGCCATTCATGGAATTTTTTAACCCGATATTTATGATCAAATGCTTTTTGCGAATTTATTTCATCTAATAATTGATTATTCTTATCACTAACAAAGCGTGACATGTTAAACGGCGCCTCTTCGCCATAGTAAGTCTGTGGTGATGGCTCAGACGGCATCGACCACCCACCGATAAACATATCTACTGCCGGATCATCGTTTTGAACTTTATCATAAAACGAATTATGTTCTATTAGCCGACCATCAGTCAACTTGACGTTTAAACCCAATTTGTGCCATTGTTGCAAATAATTTTCAATAATTGGCTCTTGAGTCGAATCTCCACTCATTGCGGCCAAATTAATTGTTAACGACTTACCATTAGGCTGAACCCGCCATTTGCCCTTCTTCTTATAACCAGCTTTATCCAATAACTGATTAGCTTTTTTAAGATTATGGTTGTAACCTTTAGCCTTTTTATCAAAGTAATCACCAAACTGTTCTGGTATTAATGTTGGTACTCTAAAGGTCAACCCTTTAGTGTAACGCTTATTAACTGCATCAACATTCATGCCATAACCAATCGCTTGCCTTAAAGACTTATTATTCATCTTGGCTTGCGGATTTTCGACATTCTTACCTTGCTTTTTATCCCACTTGCCGACCTTAAAGGCCAAGTAATGATAATTTAGAGGAATTTGTGCGACAAAGTTAACCTTCTTAGTATCCTTAACTTGATTCCATTGCGTATTTACAACCTTCATAACATCAAATTTGTGACTCTTAATTGCCTGTGAGGTTGAATTTGGCGAAACTACTGAAATTACAATTTTGTCTAATTTTGGTTTACCACGCCAATAATACTCATTCGGTACCCAGGTTACTGATTGGCCACGTACAACTTTAGAGACTTTAAAAGCACCATAAAATAGCGGCTTTTTTCTAATCTTATCTGAAGACTTTAGTTCTTTAAATGGTACGTCTTTTAAATAGTGATATGGTTCTGCCATATTCCAAAAATACCGGTTACCATTGTTAGTCATGCTAGGATTAAGTTCCTTGCAGTGAATTACTACCTTGCGACCACGTTCACCATCAGGCATTTCAATTCCAGAAATTGTTTTAGCTTTACCTTCATGGTAATCTTTAAGACCGTTAATAATTTCAAACTGACTACCATATCTAGGACAATTAGTTGCCTTGTTAGCTAAAATCTCATAAGCGAATTCCACATCCTTAGCATTCACCTGCTGACCATCAGACCATTTAACTCCCTTTTTAACTGTAATCGTAATTGTTTTACGTTTAGAGTCCAGCTTCATGGTCGCAGGACCTTTATCATTTATTTGATATTGATCATCTGTATCAAATAAAGATTCCATTCCTGGTGCAGCTACCTGAGAGTCAATGTCATCAGATGACAATTCTTGTGAAAAAATCCCAGCAAATGGAGTATCCGTACCTAGACCAATTTTGACGGTTCCACCTTGTTTAGCCGCCTTTTTTGGCGTTTGAGTTGGAAATTTAGCAGCAGTTTTCGTTTCATCCTTGTTAGCGTTATCGCTTTTGCCACAAGCAGTTAGCACGATTGCGGACAAACCCAATATCCCTAGAGAAATACTCCTTCTCATCTTTTTCATTAATTTTCTCCATTTCTAAATTAAATATTATCTAAATATATCATATTTATTTCATGTTTTCACTATTAAAAATATATATTTTTAATATTTTAGATAGAAATTAAAAAAGTTTCTCAATTATAGCCATTACAAAGGGCAATCAGATTAAATTACAGCGAAAAGTTATGAAAATGCAATTAATTTTAATAATTATGACTAGTTACAAAAAAAGAGCCCCAAGGCTCTTTTCATTTTATCTAGTATCCTAATTTTTTCGGTTATTATCCGCTATTTGCTGACGAAGCTTTTTAATTAATGCAACTTTGCTATCATATAGTTTTTGCGACAGATCAACTGGGTATGCTTCTGGATTTAAACTGCGTTTATATTCATCCCAGAGACCATCCAAATTATCTGCACAAAACCGCCTGATTGCTTGCAATTTGGGTTGCTTATATACTAGCTTACCTGCTTGAAAAATATCTTTCAACAATGGTTCTGCAGTGAAATCCGTTACAGTCTTATTAATATAAGTGTATTGGGGATGAAACATAAATAATGCTTTCATTTGTCTTGGATCTTCATCAAAGCGAGCGATCCAATCCCCCTCATTCTTCTTGGCAGTATTAGCATTAATCCGCCATACCTGCTTTTTGCCTGGCGTCGAAACCTTGCTAGCATTAGAAGAAATTTTTAAGGTATCTTGCAGTTGACCACGCTCATCAGCAATCGCTACTAATTTATAGACCGCTCCAAGAGCTGGCTGATCATAAGCTGTAATCAGCTTGGTACCGATGCCCCAAACATCAATTTTAGCTCCTTGCATTTTCAAACTGGTAATCGTAGTTTCATCTAAGTCATTGGAAGCATAGATCTTAGCACCAGTAAATCCCGCTGCATCAAGTTGTTTACGTACTTGTTTAGAAATATAGGCCATATCTCCAGAGTCAATTCTGACTCCTTGAAAATTAATCTGGTCACCCATTTCACGTGCTACTTTAATAGCATTCGGCACACCGCTGCGAACTGTATCGTAAGTATCAACCAAAAAGACGCAATCATGATGGGTTTGAGCATAAGCTTTGAAAGCTTCATATTCACTACCAAATGCTTCAACCAAAGAATGAGCGTGCGTTCCAGATACTGGAATCCCAAATAATTTGCCAGCACGCACATTACTGGTTGAATCAAAGCCACTAATATAAGCTGCTCGTGTACCCCAAAGGGCTGCGTCCGTTTCTTGTGCACGGCGACTGCCAAATTCCATGACACCATCACCTTGCACGGCTAATTTGACTCGCGCCGCTTTCGTTGCCACTAGGGTTTGATAATTAATTATATTCAAAATTGCTGTTTCAACTAATTGGCATTGGGCTAGTGGACCCTCGACTTGTACTAACGGTTCATTAGCAAAGACAATCTCACCCTCACGCATTGACCGCACCGTTAGTTGCAACTTAAAATTACGCAAATAATCGATAAAATCAGCATCATAGCCGACCTCTTCTTCAAGATAACGCAAATCACTTTCACTAAAATGTAGCTGCTTAAGATATAAAATTATGTGCTCTAAACCAGCAAAAATAGAGAAACCGTTGCCAAATGGCTCTTCGCGGTAATATGCTTCAAAAACTGCATGCCGATCAGCAATTCCCTTCTTAAAGTATGTGTACATCATATTTATTTCATACAAATCAGTATGTAAGGCTAACGAATCGTCTTGATCCAATTCTTGATAAAACATTATTTTCTCCTATTACAAACATTTTAGTCCTTAATTATACTATTACAGCTCATATAGCTCAATTAAGAACCTAAAATAGTTAATTATTCGGTTTTTAAGCAAAACAAAAAAGTTTACACTTGATTAAGCATAAACTTTTTGTGGAAAAAATAATTATTTAGCTTGGGAATCATGCAATAAAGTTAACATCCCGCCAAGTTCTAAAGCAAAGTGCACTGTGTGTCCCTGTGCAATTGCTTTTGGTGCATTATTTGGACAAACAAATGTTGAAACAATGTCAATACCATCTGGTAGCGGCTTAATTTGATGCACCGCACCCACATGCAAATTAAAATCATCGTGTACTAGGTAAGTCTCACCTGCCATACACATTGGGTGATCTTCCAGACGCTTAACTGGATAATAATCTGGAATTTCTTTGGCAGGCTTACCGTATGTCAAAGTTGGCTCACCAAACATCCCAAAAGTTTCCATAATCTCTTGCTTGCCAGTGGATAACTCACCATTAACATAATAATGCTCAGGATTAATTTTAAAAGCTAGATCACCACCAGTAACGTTATTAATTCCTTGACCAAAACTTTGGATATCAACCCCACTAACTACCAAGTGAGTTGTAGCCGTTTGACAACCTTGCTCCTCAATTGGTACCTCATTATATTCATGCCAATGTTTATCAGAATCTAACAGAATATCATGATACAGATCAAGTGTCCCTTGTGACCCCAATTCACTATGTGCCTTAACCGCAGTAGCAATTGCTACTTCTGGTTCCAGCCAATTAACAGAAACTTTATCTAGATCGTTACCAGCATTATCTTTAATTTTGACTCCTAAGTCCATTAATTCGTGCAATACGTGCAGTGAACGCTCATATTTTAACCGCTCTAAAACTGCCGGCTTAACCTCTTCATCATTAATAAAAGTTTGGATTTTAAAATTACTCATTTTAATACCTCCTAAATTGCTTTCATTATACTTGCTAACCATAGTAAAATGAAATAAGCAAACTCGTACAAAATGTCTAATAAGTAAATACGGAGGAATTACCATGTCACGCGATCCACGCTACACTAAGGCTGAACAAAAAATCCAGTATAGCTTTTTACAATTATTAAATAAAAACCAATTTGAACAAATTACCATCGATAAAATTATTAAGAACGCAAATATCAGTCGTGGTACTTTTTATCACCACTATCAAGATAAATATGATTTAGTCGAAAAAATGCAGACTGCAGAATTAGCCAATTTTAAAAGTTTATTAGCCAAAAGAGTTGAAAAAATGCAATTTAATGAACAATTGGATATCTCTGGTTTGCAGCAACAAGTTTTAACAAGCCTCCAAAAGAGTCGTAAACTCAGCCAAATAAAAGTTGGACGACGGAGTTTTACTCAATCCCTCTTTGAATTAGTTGAATATGAAATTACTACCTATATCAGCAACCAACAGCTTAAATATATTGGTAATAGTAATGATTTAGCAATTGCATCGCATCTGCTAACTAACGTTATCTTAAGCTATGTGGATTATTTTAAAGATCAAGCTGTGTTACCATCACTTACCAAACAAAAGCAAACCTTGCAAACCTTTAACGGTTTACTAACTCAGGTTATTACCACAATTTAAATTATTCATTTTGATTGTCAAGTCTCTGGCGCAGACGCGAAACAGCCTTTCTAGGACCAGTTAAGATTAAGCGATCGTCAGTTTCCAATCGTACATCATCTTGTGGCAATACAAGTTTACCTTGCCGTATAATCCGGCTAATAACAATATCGTCGGCCTCTGGTAAATCTGTAATCAGCGTCTCATCATATGCAGCATTAGTCACTTTAATTTCAAATAAATCAGAATTAGTTGAGGTAATCAAATCAAGAATTTCCGGAGCAATAATCGCGGCCTTAAAGACACTAACACTGGTGTTAAAAGTATTGAAATATTCGATATCAAGTGCAGCTAATTTTTGTTCCATCTCACCAGTCTCATCAGGATCGGGATCACTAAGCCGCACTATGACACGTTCAACGCCGTATTTCTTAGCCGCAATTGCCAATTGGTAATTTTGCTTAGCATTTAAATCGGCAATAACTAAGATATCTGTATCAAAAATCCCTTGCTCGATTAATTCTTTTACAGCCAAAGAATCAAGTAGGTTGATCGGGGCAGTATGTTTAAAGCTATCATATACTTGCTGACGAGCTGTATACAATTGTACTTCATACCAGTCACTTGGCAGTTGTTTAGCAGTTTCAACTGATGCCATCGCAGTTCCAATAATGTGCACTTGCGTTTTAGCAACCTTGTCAGCAGCTGGTTGATATAACTTTTTGAACAGCAGTGGCCCTAATAAACAAGTAATTACAGCTGCTAAAATAAAGGCTCCTCCTTGCTGACTGTTCACCACATGAATGTTTTGCGCAATTGCTACCCCTGAAATAACTAAAGTCATTGTCGTTTCTACTAAAAAAGTACCAGCAAGAGCGTTGCGCTTAGTTGCCAGCTGCTTGAAGTAAAAATAAGCAGGTAACTTAGCTATTAAGAATGCTAATAATAACAATGGAATTAAAATTAAGGTTGACTTAGAACTCAGTAATTCTCTTAAATCTAACTTTACTCCTGTCAAAATAAAGAAAAACGGAATTAAAAAACCATAACCGATTGCGTTCAACTTTTCTTGAGTAACCTTTTCTGGTTCAAGTAGCTTAACCACTATTCCTGCCAAAAAGGCACCTAAAATATTCTCTGCACCAACAGAGACCGCCAGTACCACTAAAATAATGATAATCAAAAAGGCAAACCGCATATCAAGCTGTGTGGTTTCTTTAGTTAATTTGCCAAAAATATTAAAGAAATTACGAAAACGCATCAATAAATACGCTGCTGCCAAAAAGACTAACGACAATAGCCAAAGGGTTGCACCATTACCACTCTTTAGTGCGGAATAAATAGTTAGACATAACAAAGGAATAATTTCACCAAAAACGCCAAATAATAATAGACCTTGACCATAAGGCCGACCTAAAAGTTCATTTTCCTTCAGAATGCTGATCATCACGCCTAGTGAAACTGTCGCAAAAATTATGGAAGAGAAAAATAGGTCTGGAAACAAACCAGTAACCGCAAAAATCACGCCCAGAACAATTGACACTACTAAAGTCAAAGCATAAGCCAGACTTGCTATCTTAAGAGGACTCTTTTGCGGCGCGGTTTTCGCCTTTTTAGCTGCTAACATGGTAGTTGGCTGATGAGGTTTAAATAAAGAAAAATCAATTTCCATTCCGCTTAAAAATAACAGCATAATTGTTCCAAGAGTCGACAAGGTATCTAAAACTGAGTTGATATGAACCAAGTTCAAGCAACTTTTTCCCAATAAAACCCCAACAATAATTTCTGCAACCGTATTAGGAATCAAGGTTACCTTAAAACGAGCTAATAAAGTTGGTGTCAAAAAGGCTGCCAACGAAACAATCACTAGCGATAAATCCATAGTTTTACTCCTCTAATTTCTAAATTAACTGCTATAATATAACACTTATTCTTATAGAAATCCAAGTTAGTATTAACTAAATTTATCACCAAATCATAACCGAGTGGTTTTTTAGTGTCTTAAATTGTTTTACTTAGCCAAATATCACAAGTTGTATGCTGTGAATTGATCAACGGCTTTTCAAGTTGCTTAAAGCCTACATGATGATACAGCCCCAAAGCAGAGGTCATATTAGAAAGTGTTTCAATATATAGTTTATGATATCCCAAGTTCTTAGCTCTTTCTTCACACAGTTGAAGCAGCTTCTTGCCAATGCCTTTGCCGCGTGTTTCAGCACTCAAATACAACTTTTGTACTTCAGCAACACCTTGAACACTGGTTTCTCCAATGCCGCAGCCACCAATAACTGTTCCGTTACTAGTAACGACCAAGTAGGTTCTCTTGGGACTAGCTAAGTAAAACTGTGATAAATGAGCTAATTCTGGATCATAGTATGCAGTTCCTGGTAAATTATCGTGGTATTCTTCTAGAGCTTTCTTAATGATTGTACAAATAGCTGCATCATCCTGTTTTTGAATTTCTCTAAATTGAACATTGCTTTTCATGACTAGCATCTCCTTATAAATCAACTCCGCAAATTAAAACTATCATATTAATTTAATAATATTCTTTTTTTGGAAAATTGCAATTCCAAGTTAAATACTTTATCAATTTGCTGGTTCTAATCCCCGCGAAAAATAATCTTCCACACTCACATTGACTACTTCTTCATCTTGCAGCTTAATTGGCAATTTAGTAAATAAGTATTTGTAGCAAGTATACTTGGTAAAGAGATCCGCACGTTCATTTACATGCTGGACTGTCTGCTTAACCTTAAATTGATCGCGCCATTTGCATTCACCAATTAATAACTGCTTGCTATCCAATGATTCTACAACCACATCAATTTCTTGGACATTGCTCTGCTTATCTTTACCCCACCATTTACCAAAAGTCTTGCCAATAAAAGGTAATTTATTCACTGCATTCATTCTTCGTAAGTATTGCCTAGTAATCTCTTCAAAAATTGGCCCAATAAAATCACTCAAATCTTGTATTGCTGCCAAGCAATAAATTGTGCCATTTCCTTGTTCAATTTCGCCACGCACACCAAAAACATAGCGATACCAAAAAGCTAAAAAATTTTCAGTTATTTGGTATTGGCTAGTTTTTTTCTTAAGTGGATTGGCACCAAACGGGACAACGCGTTCAACATAATTAAGTTCACGTAAGGTTACCAAATATCTTGAAACTACACTGCTTTCCAACTGTGTAAACCCAACAATTTCATTAAGAGTATTGGCACCACTAGCAATAGCTTGCAAAACAGCATTATAATTAGCAGGTTCTCGAAACTCTTGCTTCATTAATAAAGTTCCTTCATTAAATAAATAGCCAGTCATCTTAAAATATAAATTTTCCAAATTTTTTTGAAAATTCAGTTTGGAATTAATCAATGATAGATAATATGGCGTTCCGCCTACACACGCATAGTATTTAACTTTTTCCTCATTACTAGCAGTTGGATAGAATTTAGCAGCATCATAATAATCTAGTGGATTAACTTTTAATTGCCCAGTTCTCCTACCAAATAGTGGACTTTTTTTACCCAAAACTTGATTTTCCATAAAACTCATTGATGACCCACACAAAATCAAAAAAATATTACTCTGCTTAAACTGATAATCAATAACATGTTGCAATATTGAATTTAATGACTTATTCGCTGTTGCCGCATAAGGATACTCATCAATTACTAAAACTAAATGTGCTTGAGAAAACTTCTCAGCAATTATTGCAAATAATGCTGACCAATCCCTTACCGCTGGGAAATTTTGAATACCCAGCTTTTCCCCTAAGATCTGAGAAAATTTTTGTAAATTGAGTGAGTCATTTACCTCTTCAGCTGGAAAAAATAAGGAATTCTTATCCTTAATAAACTCGTTCAATAACGCAGTCTTGCCAATTCTTCTCCTGCCGTAAACAATAGCCATTTGAAAATTATCCTGCTCATACATTTCTTCTAAAGCAGCCAATTCTTTTTTACGTCCAACAAACATTTTTTACTCCTGTAAGTTATACTAATTTAGATTATTATAATCTAAATTAGTATAATTAAACAACAAATAATCTTAAGCTAAAAAATACTAATCTAAATTAGTATAATCTAGATTAGTATTTTTTATTTTATTTATCGTTTCAATATGGCCAAACAAAAACTCCAAGCATAGCTACTGCTATTCCTTGGAGTTAATTAATCAATTTAAATTATTTTTTAGCTGTCGATTTTTTAAATAATCCCGACATATAAACAGCAAACAGTGCTACTAGACCAACGCTTACTAAAACGATAATATCTGTTTGCGTAGTAGCTGACCTACCACTAATATAAAGATTATTAGTAAATAGATCCATCGCAAAGCGAACTGGTGTCCAGCTATAAACCCCATTTCTAAAGATCGGGCTTAACATTTCTTTAGGATAAGTCGCCACTGCCATTGATAATAACCATATTACCATCAAGATTGGCTGACCACCCATACCAAACCAATTCAGCAGACAGGTTTGTAATAGATAAAGAACTGCAACTGTCAAAGCTAATGTTAACAAGAAGCTCCCAGTATTTTTAATTGGTACTCCAAACATAAGGTGTACAATTACAAAAATTGCTAAGGTCGCAATTACCGTAAGTAAGATACCACTCCCCATCTGATTGTTAACAGTCTTTAGACCAATCTTGCTATCTTCATCCAGTTCATGGTGTGATTTTCTTAAAAACATTGACGGCATAAATGATGAAATCCAAGCTAACATGACAAAAATCATTGGTGCCATTCCACTAATACTCTTGTCCGGGATTTTATTCTTTACTTTAGTCGTAACTTTAATCGGTTGATTAATCGTTTGCCATTGCGCAGAAGACAATGTTACCTTATTTTTGTCCAAAGTGGCTTGCATTTGCTTAGCTAAACCTTGACCCAAACCCTCACCAATTTGAGGTAAAGCTGTTGACAAAAGCGATGACGCCTGCATGTTAGAGCCTTGACTAATCAAAACGCGAATCTTGGCTTGAGCTGGTTTTTGAGCTACTAACTTCTTCGCTTCAGCAAGTTGAGCTTTAACTTGTGGACTAGCTTTTTGCTGCGCTGGCAACTTAGCTAGCTTAGCCTGCATAATTAGACCCTTTAGGTAATTTTGCTGCGTCGTCAAAGTATCATCAAAATCTTGATCGATAACTAAGGCACCATAATATTTTTTATCAGCAAACCCCTGCTTTAATTTACTTTCCTTATTGACATCAATAATCTTTAAAGTGGCATCAGAGTCAGAAAACTTGTCCTTTAGACTTTTAACTAGCTTTTTGCTGACCTTGCTGTGTGATTCATTGACAATTGCCACAGGCATTTCTTTTACTTTAGCAGAATTGCGTGCGCCAACTTGTGCTATTGACAATAATCCGACAAAAGCACAGATGATTACCATACACACCCAAAAGAATTTACTTTTAACAACTTTCCACATACTATCCTACCTCTTCTAAAAAACATCAATGTTAGCCATTTTACGCTTTTTGGTATATAATTTACGCAACATTTTGCCCAAAATTGTTGCAAGATAGGAAATTTATATGAATAATCAAACTAAAATCAATACGACCAAAAAAGCAATTATTGATGCCTTTGTTTTGCTTACTAAACAGGAAAAGCCTTGCACAGTTAACGATATTGCTCAAGCTGCCCATATTAATCGCAGTACGTTTTATCGTTATTTTGAAAATAAAACAGCACTGATTGAAGATTGTGAAAACACCATTATTAGCAAAATTGCAGGTATTTATCATCATGTTTTCACCCAAGAAAATACAGACAGCAATCGTCAATTAGCCCAAAATTATCTAGAAGAAGTCTTAAATATTGTCGAACAAAATCTTGATTTACTATACGTTTTATTCAAAAAAGTCGATAATTCACATTTTTATGTCAAGTTTAAAGAATTGCTAGCAGTAGCTAATCATCATTTCTTAAAGCACCTGCTAGATCCTAATGGACCACTTTCTCAAAAAGAATTCGAGCTATTAATTAACTATCGGAGTTCTGCAATCTTAGGCAGTATCGAATTCTGGAGTTATCATCCACAAGAGTACTCTCGCCAGGATATTGTTAATTTCATCAAAGTAGTTTCACATCGTGATTTACAGAATTATCAATAAAAAGTCATGACCACACATCATGACTTTTTTACCTATTAATTATTTGACAAAACCAACCTTATACCATAATTGACGACCATTGTTTGTCTCGGACGGCTTCAGCGTATATCCCGAAACCTTATTATTAACCGCATAAACCGTGTATGAACCCGATTCTGGAATTGCGTAAGCCTCTTCATTCATATATTCTTGCCACTCATGGAACTTGTCAACACGATATTTATGGTCAAAAGCCTTCTTGGAGTCCATTTGCTTAAGCAGCTGGTTGTTTTTCTTGGTTACAAATCGCGTATAATTCTTCGGTGAATCTTCAGAATATAGACTGCTTGGCGATGGTTCGCTATCTAAATGCCAACCAATCTGACACATATCAAAGTCATGGCTATCTCCTTCAAGATTATTAACGTATGTATTAAATTCAGTCAGGCGATTGCCAATTAACTTAACATTTAGACCAATCTTGTGCCATTGTTGCAGGTAGTTTTGCTGAATAGTACTTTGCGCACTATCATCAGTCACCCGCGCCATATAACGAATTGTTAATGGTTTACCATTAGGCTGAACCCGCCACTTGCCCTTCTTCTTATAGCCTGCCTTATCTAATAAATCATTGGCCTTCTTTAAGTTATAAGAATAATGCTTGGCATCCTTATTAAAGTAATCACCATATTCCTTAGGAATCAAAGTCGGTACCCGAAAACTTAAACCATGTGTATAGCGATCGTAAACTTTATCAACATTCATTGCATAGCCAATTGCCTGTCGCAGTGCTTTATTATTCATCTTAGCATTGGGATCCATGACATTGCGATCCTTTTTAGCATCCCATTTGCCTACCTTAAACCCAATAAAATTGTAATATAGTGGAATTTGGGCTACAAAGTTTACCCCTTTAGTCTTTTTAACCTGCTCCCATTGCGAATTAATTACCTGAGTAACATCAAAACTCTTGCTCTTAATTGCCTGTGAGGCTGAATTGGTTGCCAGCACTGAAACCACAATCTTATCTAACTTTGGCTTACCACGCCAATAGTACTTGTTAGGTACCCAAGTAATTGATTCACCGCGTACCAGTTTCTTCATCTTAAAAGCACCAAAATACATTGGATTCTTTCTAATCTTGTCTGATGATTCCAGCTTAGCAAACGGGACATCTTTAAGGTAATGATATGGCTCTGCCTTTTCCCAGATATAATTATTACCAGAATATTCCATCCCCGGCTTTAATTCCTTAACATGTAGCACTAACTTGCGGCCATTCTCGCCGTCTGGCATTTCGATCCCAGAAATCGTCTTAGCTTGGCCTTCGTGATATGCTTTCATCCCCTCAATATTTTCAAATAGATTAGAATAATTTTGAGATTTGGTTTGTTTATTTGCCAGAATTTCGTATGGATATTCTAAATCCTTAGCAACAACTTGCTTACCATCTGACCACTTAACACCCTTTTTAACAGTAATCGTAATCGTGTTATTTTTCTTATCAATCCTTTGGGTAGCTGGACCCTTATCAGTAATCTTATAATTGTCATCGGTATCAAACAGGTTTTCGTTACCAGGACTAGCAATGTTTTGGTCAATAGCCGTATTGGATAATTCATTAGCAAAAATCCCGGTAAACGGCGTATCCGTTTCTTCAGCGACCTTGAGTGTACCACCATGCTTAATGGCTTTTACTGGAGTCTTATCTGGAAACTTTTCTTCGACTTTTTTGCTAGCAGGTTTTCCACAAGCAGCTAAAGTCAGAGCAGCCGAAGCTAATAAAGTGGTGGACATAATACTTTTTTTGATACTAGATTTCATTTTTTCTTCCTCAATTCCCAAATTTTCAAAATAAAAAAGCCCCATTCAATTTAATGAATGAGGCATAAATCCTTCTTAGTTAAGCCCCAATCATTAAAACGCAAACAAGGGCTTAACTTATAAAATTACTAAAAAGCAATTACTTAAGTCAAGTCCTTCGTTGCAACAACAAGGCTAATAAATCTTGAGCAGTGGTTATTCTAATCTTTATTTGTTTATTAAAATTATTGATTTTCATTAGAATTATCCTCCCAAAATTAACTTGTCTTTAATGTTATAAAACTAACTTTAAAATGTCAAGCGGAATTTTAAAAAATATTACTAGAATCAATTGCCACTTAGTATCTCAATTGACATCGTACGTTCTAGTTTCTACAATTAACTTAAATCGTTTTCAAAAAATGCTATGCTATATTATCCATGTTGGATAGAAATGGAGTAAATATGTCAATTCCTACTATTACTTTACGAGGTGGTATTGAATTACCTGCTGTTGGCTTTGGTACTTATCAATTACGCGCTAAATCTGGCGCTACTGAAATCAAAAACGCTATTAATAACGGCTATCGCTTAATCGACACTGCTTATAATTATGAAAATGAGGGCACGGTTGGACAGGCAATTAAGATAGCCAATGTTAGCCGTGACCAGCTAATCATCTCGTCCAAATTACCCGGACGCTACCATGAATATCAAGCAGCTCTTGATGCTATTGAAGAATCTCTTTATCGTGCAGATCTAGATTATTTTGATCTGTACTTAATCCACTGGCCTAATCCAATGAAAGATCACTACGTCGAGGCTTGGCAAGCTTTGCTAGAAGCTAAGAAACGCGGATTAATTCGGGCAGCTGGCGTATCAAACTTTCTACCAGAACACCTTGATCGACTTGAAGAAGAAACGGGCGAATTACCAGAAGTAAACCAAGTGGAAATTCATCCACTGTTTAGCCAAGCCAAACAACGACAATACGATCGTGACCACGAAATTGTTACTGAAGCTTGGAGTCCGCTTGGTGGAGCTGGCAAAAAGTTAAGTCAGCCGATTCGTGATCTACCATTAATTAAGCAATTGGCTCACAAATATCATAAAGATGGTGGGCAAATTATGTTGCGTTGGGAATATCAGCTTGGAGTTATTCCTTTGCCACGTGCCAAGAGTAGCAACCATCAACAGGCTAACCTTGATCTATTTGACTTCCAATTGACAGCCGCCGAGATGGATGCAATTACTGATTTAGACCAGCCTGATGCTCGTGTTTCTGGGCAAGATCCTCGTACTCATTTAGAACTATAATTTACTAATTAAAAACTCCTCCATGTATTGATCTGAACCCTAAAATTAAGACAAGCTAATTTCGGGGTTCGTATCAACATGAGAGGAGTTTTTTTATTTAGTATTATGACAGATATTTTTCTGCCATTTGCACTGCTACTCGACCAGAATAGACGCAATAACCTGCTTCTGATCCTGGCACATTAACACCATAAGTATTGCCAACTAACACTGCCGCTGCATCATTACCCACGGCATATAAACCAGCAAGTTTACGACCGTTAGCATCAAGCACCTCATTTCGTTCATTGACTCGCAAACCACCCATTGTGCAATACGCACCAACACCTAATTCAATTGCATAAAACGGTGCTTGACTTACAGAAGTTAAATATTGGACTGGCTTTTCAAAGTCAAGGTCTTGCCCCTGCTCACAAGCATGGTTATAAGCTTTAACCGTAGTTGCCAATTCAGGTAAGTCTATCTGATTCGCTAATTCGGCAACTGAATCAGCCTTAGTAATAAATGACCGCTTTTTATCGACTGCTTCAGTTAACATTTTTGGCAAATTAGCCAATTTAGTCTTTGTCGATAATGGCTTTAAGCTGCGTGGTAAACTGCCATTAGTAAACTTATCAATAATGCCCTGATCTAAAATTGCATAAACTCGTTCTTGGCGAATAATTGCATTGCCTGCATGTGCCCAATTATCAAAGACATTTTCTTTAACAAAGCGTTCACCAATTTCATTAACCCAGAGTGGCGCCTGCTCAGCCGAAGCAATGCCTAAATCTGACTTCCAATATTGATAAGATGGCACAGCGGATTCTTTAATTTGCCCACCAAACATCATTGCCATGCCTAAACCAAACTGTTTGGCTCCAGCTTTCCAGGCCATTGTTAAACCATCACCTGTATTTTTACCAGAATTTACTGGCACGATGCGATTAGCATTTTCATTAAAGTACTTAGCAAGCATTTTTTGATTATTTAAATAACCGCCCGTAGCAATAATTACAGCTTTAGCCATAATGGTCGCCACCGTATTACTTTCAAAATCCTGAACCTTAACTCCAGTAACTTGCTTATCTTTGCCAATTACTAAATCAGTGACAGTTGCTGATTTAATAATTTCAACTCCATGTTCACGTGCAAATGGTTCTAAACCTGCATGTATGGCCTTATTACCCAAACCGGAAAATAAGTGCCAAGTATCAATTCCTGAACCTAACGTTGCAACATTGTCAAACTGGACTCCTTTAGCCTTCAACCAATCAATATTAGCGGCACTCTGCTTAATATATTCGCGCCAAATTTTGGTATTGGCCTTGTAATGAGAATATTCTTGTTCATCATGTAAAAGTTCGGCTTGGTTGATCTCAATTCCTTGCTCTCGTTGCATTTTTGAATCTACTGCAAAGACACCTTCAACATAGTTGCCGCTACCACCAGTCGAACGCCCTTTTTCAATCACTAAGGCTTTCAAACCTTGATCAGCTGCTTGAGCCGCCGCAGACATTCCTGACAGACCACCACCAACAATTACTACATCATATTCACTATTCTTAGCTAACATCTTCTACCTCTATTTCTAAGCGCCTTCAATTAATTATAAACTTTAAATATTATGGTAGCAATGTTTCTCAGCAATAGAGTTATATAAATACTTGATAGCAAATTTAGTTATTTCTTATCCATTAATATTTCGCTATAATAATTATTACAGAACAGCTAAAGTGGTGGCTTTTTCTTCTTAAAAAGAGGTGGTGCTTATGGTGTGTATTTACACCAAACACAAATTCTCAATGAAAGGAGGATAGCCCAATATCCTATGGATATTGTTACTCTGCTCTTGCAACTAGCTACAATCGTTTGGGCTAGTTATGTCTTGGTCAATTCTTTTACAGAACTGACTAACGCCTTAACTATTTGGACAGCTGCTATTGCAAGACTGGTTTCCGTAATTAAGCAATTTTTTACGAGAAATAAAACATACTAACCTAGTAGTGGGTCAATATTCGACGGAATATTGATTCACTGCTTTTTCTTTGTTTTAAAATTGAAGCAGGGTTGAAGTTAATATGCCCTAGTTACTTTTGACGCTTGTACCTAGTACTTGACGCCCTAAATAAAACTGACAGCTTCATCAGTTAAACTTAAATCTCTTCGTAGTATGTTGGCACTTGATGTCCGGTATAGAAAATTAGATATAGTTTAGCTTGTAACTTCTACCCTGCACAATTAAGTTAGTTGGAGGTATTTGAAGATGAATAATTTAGTTGTAGTGGGAATTGACGTGAGCAGTCGTAAATCTGCTGTTTGTATCATGCTTAATAAGCAAGTCATTAAACAGTTTAATATCACCAATGATGCCATTGGTTTTCAGCAGCTACTTGATGAATTAGAATTTTATCACCAACAACCACAGATTGTCTTTGAAGCAACTGGGGTTTATTCTTGCAGATTGCAGGCTTTTCTTAACCAATATCATTATCGCTACACTATGCTTAACCCACTTAAAGCCAAACAGCAATTAGATCAATTTAGACGCAATAAAACTGATCGCCGCGATGCTAAAGATTTAGCTTACTCACAGTTTATTTATCATCGCGGACCAACTTATCTACAAGACCCTAACTATAAGCAGTTAGGTGCCATGAGTCGTTTTTATGAGCAATTAACTCATGATTTGGTTTCAGCTAAGAACCGGTTACACCGCGTATTACAGTTTACTTTTCCTGAGCTAGAAACCTTAACTAGTCATCCTGACGGTACGAATTATTGGCGCTATGTCCAAACTTTTACGCATCCACAAATCGTTAAAAATTTAGGTTACGAAGGAGTTATGCAGTATTTTTAAGCTTCCATGGTATTGGTAAGCAGCGTGCAAATAAGTTGGCAACTAACTTACTTGAACTGGCTGACACAGCTTATCCAGCAGTTGATAAAGCTGCTTTTGAAGTTGAACAAGCTAGATATTATGCTCAACGACTAACCAAACTAACTAAAGAGCGTGAAAATGTCATTCAAAAGATGTCTGACTTAGCTAGTAAATTACCCAACCGTGATCTAAAAATTCTTGAAAGTATTCCAGGTATTTCACAAATTACCGCAGTTAGATTATTAGGTGAATTAGGCGATATCAGACGTTTTCGTAATCCTAATGCCTTAAATGCCTTTGTTGGTTTAGACTTACGTCATTACCAGTCGGGCGAAATGGAATTGACTGATCATATTAGTAAACGTGGCAATCCCATTGGTCGTAAGATTCTCTACCGTACGATTGGACAAATGGATTCAGTAAGATATTCTGAGCCTTGTCACATTGCCGATTATTACGAAAAGAAAAAACGATCTTCTCAAAGTAGAAACTTCAAGAAGATCGCCATCGCAGCAGTCCACAAACTAACACGGACTGTCTACTATTTGATTGTGCATGATCAATTATATGATTATAGCGTAGTCAAAAATAAACAGGGCTTTAACTAAAACCAATTGATCATAAGATTACTATAACAGCTTAGTTCAAAAATGCAATTGGACTAAGCTTATTTGGGTTACAACATATTATCTAAGTTTAATCTACTTAAAGATAATTCTAATGACGGACTACAAGAATTATGATTTAATACCTTGATATACTTGACTTTGAGTAGAAAAAGTAATCATTTTGGCTCGGGCTGAGTTAATGATTACTTCGTAGTCTTATTACTTTGCCACCACTCTAGCAGTGGTTTCTGTAAGGAGTTCTATTTCCAGTAGAACTCCTTTTCTTTTATTATTGTAGCACATTATTTCAATGATTTAAATTACTATTCTTCCAAAAATAACCTTTTTAACTTATTCATCTTTCGTTATAATAGTTATTACAGAAACAGCTAAGGCGGTAGCTATTTTCCTTTAAAGGAAGTGGTGCTTATGGTGGTTAAACACCTAACACAAATTCTATTGAAAGGAGGTAGCCATAGTGTCTGTTGCAGACGCTATTCAATTGATGCTTTCTTTTGGCACTTTTATTGTTGCCTTGATCGCATTAATTGTTGAACTGATTAAAAATCAGTCAAAAAAATAAATCGCCTTAGCTCTAGTACAGCTAGCGATTTATCAAATCGTAATTAAGTTTTATCTACCGCTTTATGTGGTTTCTGTAAGGAGTTCTACTTGCAATAGAGCTCCTTTTCTTTTTGCTATTATAGCACATTTTGTTTCAGGGTAAAATACACCAGCACCACAACTACAATATTTCTTATTCCAAATAGAATCTAAGCCCTATTATAAAAAAGCCTATAACTTGTTGCTAACTGTGATTTTAAAGCGCTATAATTAAATAAGATTTAACTAAGGAGCTTAATAATGACTAAAAATGTGGTAATAGCGCAATTCCTCACTAACATGTATGACACTCAGCGTGGGCAAACATTACAAAATGTTGACGTCACTGACATAACTAAAGATTTATATGAATCTGTGGCTAGGTTCGATACAGAATTACATACGATTATCAATTTTGAAAATCCGACAACTCCGCCACCACTGGAAAAATTAATAACTGTTGAACCATTCAAGCATTACTTAAATAACAAATTATATTTTTTACGCTGGGAAGTTACCTTCGATTATTTATTAAAGCATCCTGAAATTGATAAAGCAGCGCTTGTTGATGCCGGCGATGTGGAAATGATGAACTATCCTTTTAATGATGTTAACGAAGGAATCATTTATGTCGGCGATGAATATAACGATCTTACTGATGGAATCATTACCTGCGATAATAAACCCTATTATTTAAATAATTTCATTCAGAAAAATCGAAGCTTACAATTATTAAATACTGGCGTCATGATCGGTACCAGAAAAACCCTGTTAGAGTTCTTGGCAATTTTAATTAAGTTAATCGTTGAAGATGCCAGAGATGAAAAATTTTATCCAGATCAAGATAACTTAGGTAGCCTTGAAATGGCGCTTACTAATTATGTGCTATACAACTTCTTTTCTGATCGAATCCAACACGGTCGCAAAATTACTAACCAATTTGAATTTGATGACCGCGATAGTCAAGCCTGGTTCAAGCATAAATAGTAATCAAACTTTATCCTAAATAAATTTTAGATAACCAAAAAAGCCCCGAAATAAATCGGAGCTTTTTATACTTATCCATCGGATAACTAGGCAACGTTAATCCTGATTAAGTGGATTAAGGTTGAGCCGTCCTTAAAGGTCAGCTGGACAGCGGCGGTCGTATCGCCAGGCACGCTGGTATCAGGAGCAGTTGCCCAGTTAATCTTGGCAATTGTCTCGGTATTGGCTAGGAAGCTGCTCGGATCGGCGAATGCTGCTGGTTCTGTCGTGGAATTCAGTGGCACGTTGATTGTCTGTGTTTGCTGGAATTGCCATTGCAGACTCTGCGGCTTAACGAGCACTGGCATTGCGACAGCTTGGGCAGTTCCGTCTTGATAATGCACGATCAGGTAGGCAAGTTGACTGCCAGCTCCAGTAAGTTCGAGATCGCTAGTGCCTTGCGCATCGCCTGACCAAGTATAGCCAGTGATAGCTTGCTTGTCGGATTCACTAAGGTCAAGATAAGCAGCAGCGGTCGGATCATTCTGCGTGTGATCAATCGTTGTTTGGCTTAAATCAAAGGTCTTTTGTTGGTCAACTTGAGCATTAAGTGCCGTTACTTGTAAGTTAACTGTCATGGTTTGCGTTGATTCATCCTTAAATTTAATTACTAGCTCGGCTTGTTGCTGACCGCGACTTGCTAGGGCTTGGTTAAAGGCCGCTGGATCAGCCCAAGTTAGACTGGCAATTGCACTTAAATCGCCAGCTAAGAAATTGCCCCACTGGGTCTGATCAGTTACTTGCGGTAAACTCGCGGTGGCACCGTTATTGACATTGATCACATGAGCAGTTAACGGCGCAGTCTGTGTATATTGATTAATAGTTGCTTGGCTCTTAATAGTTACTGTCACAGGAACTGCTTGTTCAGTGCCGTCTTGGTAATGCACCATCAAGTAGACCGTTTTAGTAGCGCCAGTCTTACCATAGTTGACCTCAACTGCGGTATCTTGATCGGATTCATCAGACCAAGTGTAATATTCTACAGGATATTGGTCAATTTGACTAAGGTCAAGGTAGTCTGCCCCATTAGCAACGTGGTCAGTCGCCGAAATTGGTGTGAGGCTGGAGTTAAAGACTACGTTGACGTCATCTTTCAGCGTTGCGCCAACCACGTTAACCTTAATCTTGAAAGCCTGCGACTTTTTCCCATTCTTAAAGACCGCACGTACAGTACCTTGGTCGTACAAGTCGAAATTACTGTTGCTGACAGAGAGATAGTCAGTTGACGGCTCCCCGTTATTGACCCACTCCAAGTGATCGATGACAGCACTGGCATTAACACTGGTGTCGTCAGTCGTTACGGATACCAATTGGTTAATCACGTCAGGATCGTAAAACTCGGGCTGCTTAGCAATTGTCACATCACCGACATCAGCGGCGTGCAATTGTAATACACCATCGGTTGCTGCAGTTACTTGATAATTGGCACTCGGATTAGCAATTGTTAAAGACACCGGAATTTGCGTTGTGGTGCCATCACCAAAAGTAACTGTTGCTGTGGCGTTAGCTGTGCCCGTAGTCGCAGTTAAGTGCCCTGTCTTGTCAATGCCATTACCACTCCAAGTAACGTCGGTCACAACGTTGTGATCATTATTGATCAGATCATAGGCTTGCTTTAAATCCGATACCGTTTTAATTGAGCCATCTGCTTGATCAGTGAATTGCAAGTATTGATCGCTAGTAGCAGCCAAATCTTGCCCAGTAGTTGCCACTAGTTTGCCAGGCTTGGCACTAGCAAGGTAACGCTCGTTATCATGCGCGCCTACCATGACATAGGTTTCGGCAGGTGGATTAGCAGAAGCGTATAATCCTTGTAGCTCCTCAAGCGTATACTTTTTACCAACTGGATGATCGACAGTACCACCATGAGCCGCATCAACAGCTTGGATATTAATTCCATTGTAATCAAAATAAGCATTTTTATCAAAATGTTGTGCTGGTAATGTAAATACAAATTTATATTTAGAACCGAGTCCAGAAAACATATAGCTAAAATGTTGTACCTTACTTGTATCAAAATTACTTAAGTCTAGGTTTGTTAAACTGTGCATGTCACGAAACATGCCAGACATATCAGTTGCTTGACTGGTATCAAAATTACGCAAATCTAGTGTTATAAAACTATCTCCTTCAAACATGTACGACATATCGGTTACTTGACTCGTGTTAAAGTTACTTAAATCTAAATTAGTCAAATTTGAATCAGCACCAAACATCCGCGTCATATTCGTTACTCTACTGGTATCAAAGTTGCTTAAATCTAAACTGGTTAAATTGGTAGCATCATAAAACATTAGTGACATATCAGTTACCTGACTTGTGTTAAAACTACTTAAATCTACGTTAGTTAGACTGTTAGTACTAGAAAACATAGCTAACATATTAGTCACCCGACTAGTATCAAAGCTGCTTAAATCTAGATTGGTTAGTTTACTATCAATATAAAACATTCCATACATACTAGTTACTTGACTCGTGTCCACTTGGTTTAATCCACTAATATCTTCTAACTGACTTAAACCATAAATGGGAGCAGAAAACATACCATTGCTGTTTTCTGGAAGAACAATTGGATCATCAATCATAATATGAGTGATATTATTATACAAATTACTATCTAAGCCAGTTACTAAACTGTTAGCAAGTTGATTACCATCTGCACCAGCCTTAACATGCAAGGTTTTGGAACTAGGGTCCCACAGAATATCACAATCGCCATTTTTACCGAGATTTTCTAATTGTACTGGTTCAGTTGGTTGCTCATCATCGGTCGTTGACGTTGTTACATCAGTGCTAGTAGGTGTAGTATCTTCAGAAGCATTAGTTATCGATTCTGACGTTTCTTCAGAATTTTCTGGAGCTTGCGGTTTAGTTGCTGTGTCATCATCTGCAGCAGCAGTCACCTGAGTTGTTTCAGCTGGAGTACTAGTCTCTGAATCAGACATCAAAAACTTTTTCAATCCAGAATAGGTATTGAGGCCTGCAGTCTGACTAGTATCATCTGCTGCTTGTACGTCATCATTGGTAGCAGCGCTAGCAGTCTGGCTATTAACACCCAAGAAGGTTAAGCCTAATAGTACTGAAGCTGTTCCAATTGATAGCTTTCGAATTGAAAAGCGTTGCTTTTCAGCCCGTATCTGAAGAGAGTTCATTCGCTCTCTTTGCTTTTTACTCAACATAATTTCTCCTTATAATTATTAATTTTATTTCCAACTATGAAACCGGTTTCTAAATAGGATAAAATAATTATAATACAAATTATATAAAAAACATATGTTATTTATATACTAATTCGAAATCTATCTATACCATCTGAAAGCTTCTCTTGTTTAAATATCAGTTTAATACTTGATTAACAATAATCTCACCTCATCACACCACAGAAAAGTCTTAGCTTTCAGCTTCACAATCAACTAATTCAAACTCAAAAAAGCCTAAATTATCATTTAAGAAAATATTATCTTTAAAATGCTAATACAGTATTGCTAATTGCTATTTTAAAGCGCTATAATTAAATAAGATTTAACTAAGGAGCTTAACAATGACTAAAAATGTGGTAATAGCGCAATTTTTTGCCAACATGTATGACACTCAACGTCAGCAAACTTTGCAAAATATCGACATCACTGACATAACTAAAGATTTATATGAATCTGTGGCTAGATTTGATACAGAATTACATACGATTATCAACTTTGAAAATCCGACCACCCCTCCACCACTGGAAAAATTAATAACTATCGAGCCATTCAAGTATTATTTAAATAACAAATTATATTTTTTACGCTGGGAAGTTACCTTCGATTATCTATTAAAGCATCCTGAAATTGATAAAGCAGCGCTTGTTGATGCCGGCGATGTGGAAATGATGAACTATCCTTTTAATGATGTTAAAGAAGGGATCATCTATGTTGGCGATGAATATATTGACCTTACTGGTGGCATCATTACTGGCGATAATAAACCTAAATATCTAGCGGATTTTGTTAAGAAAAATCGACACTTACAATTATTAAATACTGGCGTCATGGTCGGCACCAGAAAAACCCTGTTAGAGTTCTTGGCAATTCTAATCAAGTTAATCGTTGAAGATGCTAGAAATGAAAAATTCTATCCAGATCAAGACCATTTAGGTAATTATGAAATGGCGATTACCTGCTACGTTTTATACAAATTCTTTTCAGGACGTATCTGTCATGGTCGAAAGGTCAACACTCGTTACAAGTACAGTGAACGTAATACTACTTCCTGGTTTAAGCACAAATAAAAGGAGTTAATAATGAACGAACAAGAATTTTTGAATCGCTTCAAGAATAAAATCTTTTCTTATCAAGTTAAAGCAGATGTTGGTAATTGGATGTCGGTTCAATTAGCACCTAGAGGAGATTTAGCAATTATTTTTGCTAGTGATCACACCCTAAAATTCCCATCACATGTTGGCTTCTATCCAACAGAACGGTGTTGGGAATTTGATGAGGCAAATCAACAGATTATTTTAAAAGACATCGACAATACTAAAATTCTCAGCCAGTACCAATTACCACAAACAGTTATAGATCATCAATTTATTCTTACTAAAGTAAACGAACCGAAAAATCGCTATATCTGCTATGAGACGATCGACTTTGACCAGGAAGTCAACTTCCAGCCAGACGTCTTAGCTTGTCAACGATTAATTTTATTACCAGAACAAACTAGCTCTGATGAAGAACAGAAATTGCTTCAAGAATATACCATCAAGTATTGCTGCGAGGCTAAACAATTAACTCCTCCAGACTCTGATCCATGGTCATTAATTGAAACAGCTTGGTCAGCCATTACTAATGACACGAATCTTAAAACGGTGTGTTTAATCCTTGCTGGTCAATCTGATTTAAGCCAGGAACTTCTAAATGACCAGTTAACTATTCAAAATCAACCTGAGCAAGCCACCTGGATTTCTGGACAAAGAGATCAAGTGATTGTTGTTTTAGCTCAATTGTTAGTTAAGCACTATCATGAACAACTAGCCGAAGGCTCCCTGTCAACTCCATTAGCACTATTACCGACAATAGTGACTGAATAATTCATAGTAAACAAAATATCCTAGCAATCGACTTAAAAGTTGCTTGCTAGGATATTTTTTAGTTAAAAATCGCTAATTTACTCAATTCATAATTACCTTTTTCAGTAATTCTGTTGGTGTTGCTGGCTCTGCTCCATTCAACAACTGCTGATTATGCATGATTAGCAATTGCGATAAGGCTGAGAGGACTTCTGCTCTATTTTCAGTTGCAGATCGCAAGCTCTTGGTATCGTCTTGAGAAAAAGCTTTACCATCTAGATTATTACCTCCCGAAAAGATGATATAAGCCACCTTCAGATCGCGTTGCTGAGCGATCTCTGACCATACTTGATCGATGAATTGCCAGTCATTATTACAATTAAGAAAACTTACTTCATAGCCAATCTTGGTAGCAAAATCACTAATTAAGTCTTTTTCAGTTGCAGACTGGGACGTATTAACAAATAACCGCCGTTGCCGACTCAGAATACTCTGCGGCTGTACTGCTTTATTAAAATCAAAGTTATTATGACAGATATATCTTTTCCGTTCATCAGCGACATTATTCAAGATAAGATAATTATCATCAAGCGACACGGCATAAGTTGCAATGATCTTAGTTCCTGCCTCATCCTTAAAAATTAGATGTTGCCTTTCTTGATCAAATTCCCAGGCTCGTTCTTCAGGATAAAAGGGAATGTTAGTTACAAAGTCTAACGTATGATCAGGTCGAAGCACAATAATCAAAAACTTATTGGGATCGCCCATAGCAACATAAGCCCAGTTCCCCGCATCGGTTTTATGTTGAAAATCATATTCTTTATTAAGCAGTTCACTTTCATTCATTTCCACTATTACCTACTTTACTTATGCCTAAACCAGGATTTAACCGCATGCTCTTCATTCTTAAAACGCGTGGTTACCTTCCTACCGTGACAAATTCGTTCATTAAAATAGTTGTAAGCTATAAAATTAGTTAAAGCCATTTCAAAATTACCCAAATGCTCCTGATTAGCGTTAAACTTACTGACAACTAAATCATCAGTTAGCAATTTAACAAATATTTCTAAAAATTCTAGTAATATTTTTCTACTACCAACAATCACACCTGCATTTAGTAATTGTAAATACTGATTTCTTTCAACAAAATCATTTAAATAACTTGGCTTCAAGTCATTCTTAACAATGGGATTATCAAGGTAATTATTTTCATCACCAATATATAAGATATCGTCCTGAAGATTAGTAAATGGATAATTAAGCAGTTCAACATCCCCTGCATCAACTAGCGCCGCTTGATCAATCTCTGGGTGGTATAACAGATATTCATAGGTTACCTCCCAGCGTAAAAAATACATATTATCACTCAAATAATTGTGAGGATCAACCTGAACCACGTTAAGCAATGGCCACTTCTCCGCTAGCTTCGCAAAATTTCCCAAGATAGTCAGTTCAGTATCATAGCGAGCAACCGACTTGTACAATGGCTTAATTAGCTCAGTAACGTTATTACGACTTACTACTTGATGACCAGGCTGAGTATCTCGCATATTAACAAAAAACTGGGTAATTACCATATTTTTCCCCATTCCGTTACCTCCATTAAAATTTCTGTCCGTATTTACTTTGCAATAGTTGATAAATGTGCCGTTCAAACCAATCAGACATCACGGCTGTGGCATCGTTATGGCGACCATCATATGCCTTAGCTAATACATAGGAAGTAGGATAATTCTTTTGCAAAAATTCTCTTAATTGGTTATATGCCAAAAGATCATAATCATCATTTTTCATATAGCTAATAATAAAATCCGTGTTGGTGAAGGTTCCGTTATGTAGCTGTTGCCACATAAGCTTGTCAACCTTTTGACAAGCCTCGTGACTATCACTACCTTCAAGCATCAACACCATATCAGCCGCACATTGAAAATCATCCGGTCGATTAATTCGTAAATTCTCTGCAATCGTCCCTAAATTTAATAGTGGCTTACCAAGTACAATACCACCCGGATTAAGTTGTGCACCATAATACAGCGACGCAAATGTTCCCATTGACATCCCAGTTAATACCAAATCCTTAACTGTAAAATGCAACTGGTCTAAACAATCAGTGATAATGGTTCTTATCTTACTTACTAAACTTTGATCACCGATAAAGAAAGTCCCACCTTCGCCGCGATTATCATTTAACAATAAGTAGGGTACACCTTTAGAGTGTAGTATCCCCCGCCCCTCAAAGACCTCAGCGCTATGATAACCACCAAAATAGACCGTCAATGGTGGCTTTAAGTTCCCTGGATTAAACAAGTAATCAATTTCACCATCAAGTGAGTTTTGATCAAAGACTGCTGTTCCACCTAACTCAAATAAGCCATACCGTCCTCGCGAGCGCCGTTGATGCATTGACCCGAGTAAGACACTACCTTGTCCGCAGACATAATAATAAACACTATAATAAAAATCACCATCGATACCATCAATGATAATCTTGCCATGATCTTGAATTAAATCTGCACCACTCTTAACAAACTTATTTAATAATTTATCACCATCAACCGTAAAGCATTGAACTTCAATTTTGATTTGCGCAGAACCAGTCGTTCTTAAATCAAACTTCAGCTCCGTTGCATAACGCTCAGGGACACTAACACTGTAAGCCAAACGGCCAACATAATGCCATTTATCAGCAAAATTACAATCGATCTGCAAACAAGTATTACCATAATAACTAACTTGATTCTGTATATCTGGTGACACGGTAATCTTATCAATCGTTGCTCGATAACCAACTTCGGTATCAAAAAGATAACGATTAATGTCTGCCGCTACATCTTCAGGGGCGATTTTAAAGGCTCCACGAAAATCCAAAATAGCTTGTGCTTGTTCGCTTAGCACCGCATCTTGACTATAGAATACCCGATATGCAGGCAATTGATTCAAAAGCTCCAATTTACTGAGCCAAGGAGAAGTACTATCAAGATAAAAGTAAGAGAACAAATATTTAGAATTAAAAATTTCTCGCTTAAAAACCGGTGATTGCGCATGTTGCTGCATATTTTGCGGATCAGCCCAAAGATAAGTGCAGTCTGTCAATGCATCAGCCAAATCCTCTAATGGTTGACTACCACTATGAAACAAAAAGGTTGTGCGGCCTTTGCTTTTACTCATTTTCTAATACCTGCTTCCACTTTTTCAGTATCAGATTAAGCGAAGATTGCTTAATCAATCCCACATCTTCGACTACTGCCCGATTCCATTTAGCCAGATCAGTGATAAAAGCAGCTAGTGCTTGCGTAATTAATTGATCTTGCTGGATAATAAAGCCATTTTGATCATTCTTAACTAAGCCATTAGCCTGGCGAACTACTTGGGGGATGCCGGATTTAACAGCTTCCAGCTGCAATTGATAATCAGTCATCACATCTGTATCCAAAAACAAATACACTTTTCTAAGCAAGTTTACCTTGTCTGTGTATTGCAGTCTTTCTGGACAAGAAAAACGATTGATGGCAGCGAGTTGCTGTACTTCAGCTAATTCATTAGGAGCCAAATCTGTTAAGGCAACCTGATCATCTAATTCGGCAATCTTTGCCTTAAACTTGGTAACAAAATCTTTAGTTGTCTGCTTAAATAACTTAATCTGCTCAACATTAGCATCAATGACAACTTTTAAATTTTCATGTTCTTTTAGTAGTTTGAGTAGCTGATCATAAATAGCCAAAAAGCGCTCGTTAGTTAATTCACCCACGTGCCAATAGATTGTCTTACTCTCTGCTTCCATACTGGTACCTAAAGCAAAATTGGCAAAATATAACGGAATTAGCTGGCAATTAGGCATAAAAACAACGCCTGCTTGTTTAACAATTCCTAAAAAGATCTTTTTAAAAGTCTCATTTTGAAACAAATAGCTATCTTGCTGGATAATGCCACTAAAATTATTATTTATTAATTGCTGTTCATCAGTAAAATAATAATAAACTTTTGCTTGTAGTAAATATGGCCGTAAGTTAATGCTATCAATACTTGGCTCAACAATCAGCTGCTGACCAACGATATGCTTTTGTAAAAATTCATTTTCAACAGCTGCCAAATCACGATACGCTTGCTTTTTGAATCTAGAATGTTGTCTTGGCGGAATCGTAATCGTACCATCTTGGGCCTGAGTCATTACCAAGTCACCAGTAGCGCTAAACCATTGCTTCTTGATTAACACATCATTATTATCGAAGAATTGCCGACTACTACAAAAGCCCCGTAAGTCAAATCGCTCAACCTCATGACCGGCTTCTTTATAATAAGTGATCGTCTTCAGGTAGCCCTTAATGTCTTGGTCAATATTCATAATATGTTTATCACCATCATAGACACTGGTAATATTACCATCTAAAAATAACCTAACGTTCAGTTTGTACTCCTCTGGTAGCTGCAAATCATTCAGGGTTAACGGGGCACCAACTTGGCTAATACCTTGAATCTCATCAAAGAGATAAATAACCTCTGATTGAACTTCTAATAGCTCATCAACATAGCGATCAGCATCTTCAGCCAGCAATAAGATTTGACTGTCATAACCCATTGCTTGAAAATTTTGGGCTAAATCTAACAGCGTATTCTTTTGATAAAAATTATTAGTTATGTGCAAATCAGGAATTAGTGTCAACATTTTCTTCATCAACTTCAGTCAAAATCTAAGCTTATTTCAAATCAATCACATACAGGTGTTCGCTATCAAGCGTTTGATATTCCTGCTCAATCATATAAATAATTGTCAATAAAATAAACAAATTACCAATAAACGGCGTCAGGTTAGCCCAGCTTGGCCACCAAAGCCCCAATACTAGTGGCCAAACACTAATCGCCACAATTATTAAACTGCTGACCCAAGTCAACCGTTTGAATTTCTGCATAATAAACTGCTCTGTTTTGGTTCCAGGAATAACATGATAAAAATAATTGCCATTTTCCTTCAATTTACGTGCTTTAATACTTGGTTGCAACGTAATCATCCCAAAGACAAAGTTTAAAATAACAATAACTAACGCGTAAAAGATAATCCCAGACGGACGGTTAATCGAAATCAATTGATAAATCGTATCCTTAAGTTCAAATGAACTATGCTTAACTAGCATTGGTAATAACATAAACACTGACGTTGAAAACATAAATGGCATTGACCCGGCAGTTAATAATTTAATTGGGAAATACGACTGGGCGAATCGACTACTGAGTTGGGGATCAGATAACGGAATCCGCTCTTCTGCATGTATTAAAATCACCCCAATCACAACAATTACCAAGGCAATCAAAATTACTACCATTGTATTAATAACAGTGAAGTGAAATTTTGTTGTACCCCACCCCTTAGTTATTAATGATGGCAATGATAAAACCAGCTGTGGTACTAATAACACCGCGGAACTACCAATCCCTCGCTCAGTAATAACGTTCGCTAGAAAAATCGAAATCATTCCGCCAGTTACTAACAATAAGATCGTTAATGCAAAACTAATATCCGTTCCCAGAAAATAAACTGGCATTAGTGCTTGTTTAAAATTAACTACATAGAGAAAAGCTTGCAAAATACCGACAATTAAGCTAACAAAGTTAGTAAAAATATCTATAGTATGTTGGGGAATTTGCCGCAAGCTTTTCAAATCTAACGAATTAATTGCTTGTAAAATAATATTAGTTGTCATATATGGTCCGATGCCAAGCATCAATAACGCTGGTCTGCTAGTCTGAGCACCGGTATACATTCCTAGAACCTCGATTAACGTATTAGCTTGCAGATACTTAGCAGCGACATGCGGTTTAATAAACGGAATTATAATAAATTGCCCCAAAAAGTAAACCGTCACTAATAAAATTGTCCACAGTATCCGTTTTTGTACGACCCGCGTTTTCATCATAGTTTAAATTCTTTCTTCATTACTAAGCAAAATAAATCTGCATTCCCTTGACTTCATTGCCGCTAACCTCTGAACAGAGGACATTCTGCATTGCTGCATTCAAAATTGCTTGCTTCATCTGCTTAAAACTAGCCAAGGCTTCTTTTTGATACTCCGATAACGGATTATCCTGTCCGGTAGCCCGTTGAACGACAACATTACGCAAGTCCTCTAGATTATCAACTTCATCAACCCACGCATCATCGATTGCCTTAACGATTGTTAAGCGCTCATAATATTGCCAAGCTTCTTCATTTTTAAAATAACGCTTTTTCTCTCTGAAAGCCTGCATCGCCAATTTATTTAAAAACTGTTTCTTTTCTTTGGTCGAAGCTAAATTTACCTGCTGCACATCATAGTGCTTGGTGGTAATGTTCTCACAGATAAAATCACTAAATTGGGCTAGAGTGATGTCGGACTTTTGGGCAAAGTCAGTAATGGCTTCACGAATACAATGGATTACTACTTGATCCAATTCCTGATTCATCTGCATAACTTCTCGACGTGTCTGATAAACCGCCTCACGTTGCAACCGCGAAATCTCACCATACTCCAGTACCATAAATCTCGACGACTGATCTTCATACTTCACACTGTCTTGCAGCCGTTTAAATAATTTACGATAATGTCGACTACGTTCTACTTCCTGATTACTATCCTGCTCATGCTTAGCAACTTTGCGCTTAATCCGCTTTGACGGAAAACGACTGAGCAGTTGGTCTTGCAACGATGTATAAAAGACAGTTGTTCCTGGCTGACCTTGCCGACCGGATCTGCCTCGCAATTGACTGTCGATTCTACTGAGTGGCATTTTTTCTGTACCAACAACTAATAAGCCACCAGCTTTTTTGGCTTCAGGCGATAAAATAATATCAGTTCCGCGTCCAGCTAGTGAAGTTGAAACAGTCACCATCCCTGATTGACCAGCAATCTTAATCATTTCTGCTTCTTGTGCTGTTGAACGCGCGTTAAGCAAACTATGCGGAATATGAGCCTGCAATAGTAATTCGGAGTACAAATCTGAAAGTGATAATGACCCAGTTTCTACTAAAACTGGTCTTTTTTCTCGATAGCTCTTTTTAACTAAATCAAGTGATGCCAATAGCTTGGCCTCTGCTGTGTAAAAAACACGGTCAGGTAAGTCACGCCGAATACTTGCCTGGTTAGTTGGTACCTCAATAACATTCAAGCGGTAAACTTGCATCAATTCCTTCTTATCATCTTTAGCAGTTCCCGACATCCCAGCCAATTGAGCAAATAAGCGGAACAAGTTCTGATAAGTAATGGAAGCAATTGCCTGTGTTTTCTCGCTAGTTTCTAAACCTTCCTTAGTTTCAATTGCTTGGTGTAACCCGTTCTGCATTTGCATACCGGTCATTTTACGACCACTATTTTTGTCAAGCAGAACAATCTTACTATCTTCGACAATGTAATCTCGATCACGCATCTCGATAGTATTGGCCTGCAGGGCAAAGACTAAGTGACAGTATAAATCGGCATATTCTTCAGCCAAAATATCCTCAACTTCAAAGAACTCGTTAGCATGTCTTAGACCACGTTCCAGAAACCAGACTTTTTTACGATCTAGACTCAATTCATAGTCGACATGCTCCTGACAAATCTTGACAAATTTATCGGCTAACTTAGGATAATTAGATTTTCCTTTCGGTTGCCCAGAAATTACCAGCGGCGTAGTAGCTAAATCAAGCAAAATTGCATCAACTTCATCAATTAAGGCAAACTTAAATTTTGGTAAATATTGCTGCTTAGTCACACTAACTAAGTTATTAGTCAGATAGTCAAAGCCAAACGTACCGCCATCTGTATAGACAATGTCATTGGCATAAATCGCCTTTTTCTGTGAAAATTCGCTATCTTGAGCTTCGTCATCTTCAGAAGCAGTCATGTTATAGCCCACACTTAGACCTAGCCAGTTATAGACACGCCCCATTTCAGTAGCATCACGCTTAGCTAAATAATCGTTGGCGGTAATTAGAAAGTTGCCACTGCCAGTCAAACCATGCAAATACATCGGCATAGTCGCGGTTAGCGTCTTACCCTCACCAGTCCGCATTTCAATAACATTGTGATCCTGCATTGCCACTGCACCAAATATTTGGACTGGATAAGGTGTCAGACCAAGTACCCGCTCATCAGCGACACAAACGGTGGCATAAGCCTCAACCATCAAGGCATCAAGCTTAGCACCTTGTGCTAGTCGCTTGCGAAATTCGCTAGTCTTAGCTTGTAAGTCGTCATCACTTAGTGATTGATATTTAGAAATTAATTTAAGGATTTTGTTGGTTTTGCGCCAATAACGGTGATTTTTTAAATGCATTTTTTACTTTATTATTTCAAATTAAACAGAGGATAGATTATGCCAATCAGAATTCCAGCGCCAACCAGAAGATTCATCATGATAACTAGCCATTCTGATTTAGTCTTTTTTCTGTCCTTCATTACTGGCAATTGCGTCTTTTCATGGGCAAAATCCTGCTGAATTTTGTCAGTCAATGGATCTTTCATTGGTTAAACCCTCTACAAGTTAAAGCAAGACATCAATTTTCTTGAGCGTAGCCTTTTCTTTTTTCAACTTCTTATAAGCCTTATTATTCATCTTAACTGACTCAATATACGGAATATTATTCTCTAAAATCCCCGATAAGTTGCCACGCACTTGACCATTCTCGTCTACCGGATCTTCATTTAAGTAAAAATGATTATGTGACTTGGTAGCTCGTAATGAATCAAGTTCAATTCCTAAGAAGTTGATATTAACCGTATCGTCCTCGGTCATCATCTGCCCCAACTGATCAATATAAAAGTCCAAAAGATTATCATATTTAGCAATTACTTCATGTTCCTTAGGATCCTCAACAGTAATAAAATTGAGCATTCCCTCATAATAAAAGTAACGAATTATTGGTTGGCCTTGCATGTCAACGAATTCAATTTCTTGTAATTGACCGTTAGCATAATACAAGTGACTATAAACACTGCCGTCCGAAGCATATTCTTCAATAAAATCGTAGCTACCATCAGGATTTAAATAACGAATATCTTGTGTTGCGCGCCGAGTATTAGGAAATAAATATTCTTGAGCAATAAAGACTCCTTGATCGTCAACGAAAACACTGCCATCCTTCTGCATTTGCACATAATCCCTAGATGGAATATTAACTTCATTAAAATAACGATAGCTCTTAGGATCATAGGTTCGCTTAGTAATGTGGTCGATTAGCGTTGTCCCACTTAAGCCATTCTCTTGCAAAAAGTTACGCATATTCGGCATTGAGGTCAAGCAAAGTAACTGACCATTATTTTTTTGTGCTCGTTTTTTGATAGCGGCTAAAATATCACCGCCCAAGTTATTAACCTGATTAATTAGTTCGTAATCCATCAACTAGTTCCTTCCATTGTTTTGCGATTGCACTATTGCGATATTTATCAATTCCAACTTGCGTATTACGACGTAATTTTACGTAATCTGCCTTGAGCAAACGGGTAATCCCCTCTTTAATTTGTGCGACATTAAAGTCATCATCATCACGCTTTAGTTCCTGGACAAAGCCATTTTCACCATCACGAATTAGTTGTGTGGCACCGAAGCGCGCGTTGAAGGTCACCACTGGTAATGCAGCATTCAGTGCTTCGATATAAGTTAACCCGAAACCTTCTGAAAATGAAGTAGAAATAAAGGCATCATGCCTTGGATAAACCAACTCTAAGTGTTGCGATAAGCCGCGTACGTGAATATATTTTTCAGCATGCTTTTCTTTAACAAGATCTTCTAAATGTTGCTTTTCTTCACCAGCACCATAAATATCAAAGGAAATATTCTCCCCCTCATCATGCAATTCGGCAACTGCCTTAACCGCAATATCGACGTGCTTTTCTTTAGCCAGACGCGAAGCCGTAATCAGCTTCAAGCCTTTACGGTCGCGATCCTTAATATCTTTTGGTCGATCGCTAATGCCCCCAACCGGAATTGCTGAAATCTTTTGTGCTTCCTGAGGAAAATCGATTAGCAAGTCTTGCCTTTGCTGCTCTGTTGAGACAACTACTTGGTCAACCTTGTTCAAGTGATCTAGCAAGTATTCATAATAATTATTCCAGAACGGCTTGTCTGGATCCTTACGATCTGCCAAGTGATCGGCATGGATTAGATAAATAAGCTTCGCATCAGGAATTGGTTCATTCATTAAGGCTTCATCAGCCCAATCGCCACGGTCAATATAGAAGTTGCTCTTACCGCCAAAGAAACGGTCAAGTTCACTGAAGAAGTAGTGATATAGCCTTACCACATTAGCAAAGAAGAGATGTTCACCATTTTGAGAATAGAGGTGGAAGTTTTGCATACGATTTTCTTCATGGGCATTATCCACGGTTTCGTATGACACCTTCAATTCACCAGTCTTGGTATTGAAAATTTGCGTTTGATAAGTTCTAACCAATAATATTTTACTATCAGGCTCCTGTTTATTCTGTTGTTTAACAAAGTGATGCACAATATGCATTCCCGAGTCGGTGTACAGCTCATTAAGCCGCATCGTATTAGTGTTGTCACTCAATGTTCTAGCCTTCTTTTCAGGGAAGGTTTCTGTTAGACCATCTTTTAGGTAATCGTCTCCTAAGACAAAGTATTCCCACATATTAATGACATTTTGCTCTTTCAAGCGCCATTTAGCCATGGCTTTATGCAGTTCTGGTACTTTTGCTAAAAAGACAAAGCGATAAGGTAGCTTCGCTTCTTCAAATCGTTTGGCACGATAAAATTCGGAATGCTCAATTCCGGAATTTCCCATCCCCATTGCTTGATTAATAAAAAAATCCATTTTTCCTCCTAGTTATTATTACTAATATAAGCACGCAGTATTTTAACTAATTCGCCTGTGGCATGATTGTTGTCGATCTGTAAAACATAATTACTTTGCCTGAATTTATTAAGATATTTGACAAGCTCTTCTATTTGCGAAGTCGTAAAGTCGCCAATACCTGAACTTTGGACAGGCATTAAGATAAAGAGATGTTCTTGCTTTGGTTCAAAGTTCAATGCTTGGATGGTGGCAGTATAGTTACGCACATGAATGTGCAATCGGCTACGTTCTTGAGGTTCTTGAGGTTCAATTAGGACAGTGCGAATGCCGCCAACCATCTTCGTGGTAATGGCATATTCTGAAAGCAGCGGCGCAGCAGCTAGTAATACCATTTTGAAGCGCAGCTTTTGATTACCTAAACTAGCCAATTCAAGCCAGTAGCTGGCTTCTTTAGCAGTTAAACTAAAGGTACCTGCTTTTCCAGAAAAAATCTGATAATTGAGTTGTTGATCATCTTTATCAAAAGTAGTCATTGCCAGCGACAATGAATGCTCGGGCTGCTCTTGACTTATAATCTGAAATTGATAATCCACATCTTTTGTCAATCTTGGCATGATAATATCAGGAATAAAACCTCCATCGACAATTTTCATTTCTTTCCATAAAATTAGCGCTTTACCCGGTGAAACTATTGCGTTTTCATAGATTAAATCCTCATCTTCAAAATGCACCTTTGCACCATACATATAGATATAGCCCATATTCCGTGGTCTAAATAGGAGATATACCGTTACCAGTTTATTATCAGTCATTACGACCCCATTCTTAACATTCATATAAAAAGCATTCCTAAATAAATATTCGGAATGCTTTTTTAAGATTCATTAGTCTAAATAAGCATACTCTTATTTTACCACTAAATCAGCTTATTTCTTCTTAAAATTTTTAGCTAAAACGTATTGTCCGTTACGAATATGGTAATACGTCTTACCATTAATCTTCTTGGTACTATAAGTCTTAACTTTCGTGCCTTTCTTTAACACCTTGGTACCGATTCTCTTGCCATGCTTATCATAGATATAAGCATTGTGCTTGAGCTTAGGTTCCTTACCAATAACATTGCCGGCTGCCAAGTATTTACCATGACGAAGATTGTAGAACTTGCGACCATCTACATAAATAGTCTCATAACCCTTAATCTTCTTGCCCTTCTTCAATACCTTGTTACCGATCCGCTTGCCGTTCTTATCATAGACATAAGCATTGTGATGCAACTTACCTTCAAGACCAATGAAGTTACCCGCTGCTACGTAATGCTTGTTACCAATACTGTAGAAGTAACGACCATTAATCAACTTCTTGTCACCATAAGTCTTAACAATTGAAGTCCGTTTCAAAACTAAGCTGTTAGCACGTTTACCACTCTTGTTGTAAACATAAGCGTTGTGAACCAGTTTTCTAGAAACAGCTGACTTAGGATCAATGTCTTCATCAGTGTCATCAGTATCACGATCATCAACCGTCGTCGTATTAGTAGTAGCAGGAACAGTCGCTGCTGGTACATAAATTGGACGATTTGCTTCAGAAGTTGAAGTACTATAGCTGACTGATGTTGAGTCATTCGTTGATACTTCTGTGGAAGCTGAGTCACTAACTACTGTGCTGTAACTTGCCGAGGCTTCACTATTCTGCGATACTTCTGTCGAGGCTGATTCTGAAATCACTGTACTATAACTGGCTGAGGCTTCACTATTCTGTGAAACTGCTGTCGAAGCTGAGTCTGAAATCACTGTGCTGTAGCTGACTGACTTCGATACTTCTGTTGACGCTGAGTCACTAACCAATGTACTATAGCTGGCCGAGGCTCTACTGTTCTGTGATGCCTCTGTTGAAACTGAATCACTAACTACTGTACTGTAGCTCTTTGACGTCGATTCGTTATGCAAAGTTTCCGTTGAAGCCGAGTCGGAAATTACTGTACTGTAGCTGACTGACTTCGATACTTCTGTCGAAGCTGAGTCACTAACTACTGTGCTGTAACTTGCTGAGGCTTCACTATTCTGTGAAACTGCTGTCGAAGCTGAGCCTGAGATCACTGTACTATAACTGACTGACTTCGATACTTCTGTTGAAGCTGAGTCGGAAATTACTGTACTGTAACTTACTGACTTCGATACTTCTGTGGAGGCTGAATCAGAAATTGCTGTACTGTAACTTACTGACTTCGATACTTCTGTGGAGGCTGAATCAGAAATTGCTGTACTGTAACTTACTGACTTCGATACTTCTGTCGAAGCTGAGTCACTAACCAACGTACTATAGCTAGCCGAGGCTCTACTGTTCTGTGATGCCTCTGTCGAAGCCGATTCACTAACCAACGTACTATAGCTGGCCGAGGCTCTACTGTTCTGTGATACCTCTGTCGAAGCAGATTCACTAACCAACGTACTATAGCTAGCCGAGACTCTACTGTTCTGTGATACCTCTGTCGAAGCCGATTCACTAACCAACGTACTATAGCTAGCCGAGACTCTACTGTTCTGTGATACCTCTGTCGAAGCAGATTCACTAACTACTGTGCTGTAGCTCTTTGAAGTCGATTCGTTATGTGAAGTTTCTGTTGAAGCTGAGTCGGAAATTACCGTACTGTAACTCTTTGACGTTGATTCGTTATGCGAAGTTTCTGTTGAAGCCGAGTCGGAAATTACTGTACTGTAACTCACTGACTTCGATACTTCGGTCGATCCTGATTCACTAACCAACGTACTATAACTAGCTGAGGCTCTACTGTTCTGTGATACCTCTGTGGAAGCCGATTCGCTGACCAACGTACTATAGCTGGCCGAGGCTCTACTGTTCTGTGATGCCTCTGTGTAAGCTGATTCGCTAACCAACGTACTATAGCTAGCTGAGGCTCTACTGTTCTGTGATGCCTCTGTTGAAACCGAATCACTAACTACTGTACTGTAACTCTTTGACGTCGATTCATTATGCGAAGTTTCAGTTGAAGCTGAATCAGAAATTACCGTACTGTAACTCTTTGAAGTTGATTCGTTATGCGAAGTTTCAGTTGAAGCCGAGTCGGAAATTACTGTACTGTAGCTGACTGACTTCGATACTTCTGTCGAAGCTGATTCACTAATTACTGTACTGTAGCTAACTGACTTCGATACTTCTGTTGACGCTGATTCACTAACCAATGTACTATAGCTGGCCGAAGCTCTACTGTTCTGTGATGCCTCTGTCGAAGCAGATTCACTAACCAACGTACTATAGCTGGCCGAGGCTCTACTGTTCTGTGATGCCTCTGTTGAAACCGAGTCACTAACTACTGTACTGTAGCTCTTTGAAGTTGATTCGTTATGTGAAGTTTCCGTTGAAGCCGAGTCGGAAATTACCGTGCTGTAGCTGACTGACTTCGATACTTCTGTCGATCCTGATTCACTAATTACCGTACTATAGCTGGCTGAGGCTCTACTGTTCTGTGATGCCTCTGTTGAAACCGAATCACTAACTACTGTACTGTAGCTCTTTGACGTTGACTCATTATGCGAAGTTTCTGTTGAAGCTGAGTCGGAAATTACCGTACTGTAGCTGACTGACTTCGATACTTCTGTCGATCCTGATTCACTAACTACTGTACTGTAGCTCTTTGAAGTCGATTCATTATGCGAAGTTTCCGTTGAAGCTGAATCAGAAATTACCGTACTGTAACTCTTTGACGTCGATTCGTTATGTGAAGTTTCAGTTGAAGCTGAGTCGGAAATTACTGTGCTGTAGCTGACTGACTTCGATACCTCTGTTGACGCTGATTCACTAACTACTGTACTGTAGCTCTTTGAAGTCGATTCATTATGCGAAGTTTCAGTTGAAGCTGAATCAGAAATTACCGTACTGTAACTCTTTGAAGTCGATTCGTTATGCGAAGTTTCTGTTGAAGCCGAGTCGGAAATTACTGTACTGTAACTCACTGACTTCGATACTTCGGTCGATCCTGATTCACTAACCAACGTACTATAGCTAGCCGAAGCCCTACTGTTCTGTGATGCCTCTGTTGAAACCGAATCACTAACTACTGTACTGTAACTCTTTGACGTCGATTCATTATGCGAAGTTTCAGTTGAAGCCGAGTCAGAAATTACTGTACTGTAACTCTTCGACGTTGATTCGTTATGCGAAGCTTCAGTTGAAGTTGAGTCGGAAATTACCGTGCTGTAGCTGACTGACTTCGATACCTCTGTTGACGCTGATTCACTAACCAATGTACTATAGCTGGCCGAAGCTCTACTGTTCTGTGATGCCTCTGTCGAAGCAGATTCACTAACCAACGTACTATAACTAGCCGAAGCTCTACTGTTCTGTGATGCCTCTGTTGAAGCCGATTCACTAACCAACGTACTATAGCTAGCCGAAGCTCTACTGTTCTGTGATGCCTCTGTCGAAGCCGATTCACTAACTACTGTACTGTAGCTCTTTGAAGTCGATTCATTATGCGAAGTTTCTGTTGAAGCCGAGTCGGAAATTACTGTACTGTAGCTCTTTGACGTTGACTCATTATGCGAAGTTTCTGTTGAAGCTGAGTCGGAAATTACCGTACTGTAGCTGACTGACTTCGATACTTCGGTCGATCCTGATTCACTAATTACCGTGCTGTAGCTGGCCGACGTAGAACTATTTTGCTCTACTGCTGTCGAGCCTGATTCACTTACTACTGTACTGTAGCTGACTGACTTCGATACCTCTGTTGACGCTGATTCACTAACTACCGTGCTGTAGCTGGCTGACGTAGAACTATTCTGCTCTACTGCTGTCGAGCCTGATTCACTAATTACTGTACTGTAGCTAACTGACTTCGATACCTCTGTTGACGCTGATTCACTAACCAACGTACTATAGCTAGCCGAGGCTCTACTGTTCTGTGATGCCTCTGTCGAAGCCGATTCACTAACTACTGTACTGTAGCTCTTTGAAGTCGATTCATTATGCGAAGTTTCTGTTGAAGCCGAGTCGGAAATTACTGTACTGTAGCTCTTTGACGTTGACTCATTATTCGAAGTTTCTGTTGAAGCTGAGTCGGAAATTACCGTACTGTAGCTGACTGACTTCGATACTTCTGTTGACGCTGATTCACTAACCAACGTACTATAGCTAGCCGAGGCTCTACTGTTCTGTGATGCCTCTGTCGAAGCCGATTCACTAACCAACGTACTATAACTAGCCGAGGCTCTACTGTTCTGTGATGCCTCTGTCGAAGCTGAGTCACTAACCAACGTACTATAGCTGGCTGAGGCTCTACTGTTCTGTGATGCCTCTGTTGAAACCGAATCACTAACTACCGTGCTGTAGCTTTCCGAGGTTGAACTATTTTGCTCTATCGCTGTCGAGGCTGACTCACTAACTACTGTACTGTAGCTAACTGACTTCGATACTTCCGTTGAAGCTGAATCAGAAATTACCGTACTGTAACTCTTTGAAGTTGATTCGTTATGCGAAGTTTCAGTTGAAGCCGAGTCGGAAATTACCGTGCTGTAGCTGACCGACTTCGATACTTCCGTTGAAGCTGAATCAGAAATTACCGTACTGTAACTCTTTGAAGTTGATTCGTTATGCGAAGTTTCAGTTGAAGCCGAGTCGGAAATTACCGTGCTGTAGCTGACTGACTTCGATACTTCCGTTGAAGCTGATTCGCTAATTACCGTGCTGTAGCTGACTGACTTCGATACTTCTGTCGAAGCTGATTCACTAATTACCGTGCTGTAGCTGGCCGACGTAGAACTATTTTGCTCTACTGCTGTCGAGCCTGACTCACTAACCACTGTGCTGTAGCTAACCGACTTCGATACTTCTGTCGAAGCTGATTCACTAATTACCGTACTGTAGCTAGCTGAGGTTGAACTATTCTGCTCTACTGCTGTCGATCCTGATTCACTAACTACCGTACTGTAGCTAACTGACTTCGATACTTCCGTTGACGCTGATTCACTAACCAACGTACTATAGCTAGCCGAGGCTCTACTGTTCTGTGATGCCTCTGTCGAAGCCGATTCACTAACCAACGTACTATAACTAGCCGAGGCTCTACTGTTCTGTGATGCCTCTGTCGAAGCTGAGTCACTAACCAACGTACTATAGCTGGCTGAGGCTCTACTGTTCTGTGATGCCTCTGTTGAAACCGAATCACTAACTACCGTGCTGTAGCTTTCCGAGGTTGAACTATTTTGCTCTATCGCTGTCGATCCTGACTCACTTACTACTGTACTGTAGCTAACTGACTTCGATACTTCTGTCGAAGCTGATTCACTGACTACCGTGCTGTAGCTTTCCGAAGTAGAGCTATTCTGCTCTACTGCTGTCGAGGCTGACTCACTTACTACTGTACTGTAGCTAACTGACTTCGATACTTCCGTTGAAGCTGATTCGCTAATTACCGTGCTGTAGCTGGCTGAGGTTGAACTATTCTGCTCTACTGCTGTCGATCCTGACTCACTAACCACTGTACTGTAGCTGACTGACTTCGATACTTCCGTCGAAGCTGATTCACTGACTACCGTGCTGTAACTTACTGAGGTTGAGTCATTATGCGAAGTTTCCGTTGAAACCGAGTCGGAGACTACTGTACTGTAGCTTTCCGAAGTAGAACTATTCTGCTCTACTGCTGTCGAGCCTGACTCACTAACTACTGTACTGTAGCTGACTGACTTCGATACTTCCGTTGAAGCTGATTCACTGACTACCGTGCTGTAGCTGGCCGACGTAGAACTATTTTGCTCTACTGCTGTCGAGCCTGACTCACTAACCACTGTGCTGTAGCTAACCGACTTCGATACTTCTGTCGAAGCTGATTCACTAATTACCGTACTGTAGCTAGCTGAGGTTGAACTATTCTGCTCTACTGCTGTCGATCCTGACTCACTAACCACTGTACTGTAGCTGACTGACTTCGATACTTCCGTTGAAGCTGATTCGCTAATTACCGTGCTGTAGCTGACTGACTTCGATACTTCTGTCGAAGCTGATTCACTAATTACCGTACTATAGCTGGCCGAGGCTCTACTGTTCTGTGATACTTCTGTCGAAGCTGATTCACTAATTACCGTGCTGTAGCTGGCCGACGTAGAACTATTTTGCTCTACTGCTGTCGAGCCTGACTCACTAACCACTGTGCTGTAGCTAACCGACTTCGATACTTCTGTCGAAGCTGATTCACTAATTACCGTACTGTAGCTAGCTGAGGTTGAACTATTCTGCTCTACTGCTGTCGATCCTGATTCACTAACTACCGTACTGTAGCTAACTGACTTCGATACTTCCGTTGACGCTGATTCACTAACCAACGTACTATAGCTAGCCGAGGCTCTACTGTTCTGTGATGCCTCTGTCGAAGCCGATTCACTAACCAACGTACTATAACTAGCCGAGGCTCTACTGTTCTGTGATGCCTCTGTCGAAGCTGAGTCACTAACCAACGTACTATAGCTGGCTGAGGCTCTACTGTTCTGTGATGCCTCTGTTGAAACCGAATCACTAACTACCGTGCTGTAGCTTTCCGAGGTTGAACTATTTTGCTCTATCGCTGTCGATCCTGACTCACTTACTACTGTACTGTAGCTAACTGACTTCGATACTTCTGTCGAAGCTGATTCACTGACTACCGTGCTGTAGCTTTCCGAAGTAGAGCTATTCTGCTCTACTGCTGTCGAGGCTGACTCACTTACTACTGTACTGTAGCTAACTGACTTCGATACTTCCGTTGAAGCTGATTCGCTAATTACCGTGCTGTAGCTGGCTGAGGTTGAACTATTCTGCTCTACTGCTGTCGATCCTGACTCACTAACCACTGTACTGTAGCTGACTGACTTCGATACTTCCGTCGAAGCTGATCACTGACTACCGTGCTGTAACTTACTGAGGTTGAGTCATTATGCGAAGTTTCCGTTGAAACCGAGTCGGAGACTACTGTACTGTAGCTTTCCGAAGTAGAACTATTCTGCTCTACTGCTGTCGAGCCTGACTCACTAACTACTGTACTGTAGCTGACTGACTTCGATACTTCCGTTGAAGCTGATTCACTGACTACCGTGCTGTAGCTGGCCGACGTAGAACTATTTTGCTCTACTGCTGTCGAGCCTGACTCACTAACCACTGTGCTGTAGCTAACCGACTTCGATACTTCTGTCGAAGCTGATTCACTAATTACCGTACTGTAGCTAGCTGAGGTTGAACTATTCTGCTCTACTGCTGTCGATCCTGACTCACTAACCACTGTACTGTAGCTGACTGACTTCGATACTTCTGTTGACGCTGATTCACTAACCAACGTACTATAGCTAGCCGAGGCTCTACTGTTCTGTGATGCCTCTGTCGAAGCCGATTCACTAACCAACGTACTATAACTAGCCGAGGCTCTACTGTTCTGTGATGCCTCTGTCGAAGCTGAGTCACTAACCAACGTACTATAGCTGGCTGAGGCTCTACTGTTCTGTGATGCCTCTGTTGAAACCGAATCACTAACTACCGTGCTGTAGCTTTCCGAGGTTGAACTATTTTGCTCTATCGCTGTCGAGGCTGACTCACTAACTACTGTACTGTAGCTAACTGACTTCGATACTTCTGTCGAAGCTGATTCACTGACTACCGTGCTGTAGCTTTCCGAAGTAGAGCTATTCTGCTCTACTGCTGTCGAGGCTGACTCACTAACTACTGTACTGTAGCTAACTGACTTCGATACTTCCGTTGAAGCTGATTCGCTAATTACCGTGCTGTAGCTGGCCGACGTAGAACTATTTTGCTCTACTGCTGTCGAGCCTGACTCACTAACCACTGTACTGTAGCTGACCGACTTCGATACTTCTGTCGATCCTGATTCACTAACTACTGTACTGTAGCTCTTTGAAGTCGATTCGTTATGTGAAGTTTCTGTTGAAGCTGAGTCGGAAATTACTGTACTGTAGCTAACTGACTTCGATACTTCTGTCGAAGCCGATTCACTAATTACCGTACTATAGCTGGCTGAGGTTGAACTATTCTGCTCTACTGCTGTCGATCCTGACTCACTTACTACTGTACTGTAGTTGACTGACTTCGATACCTCTGTGGAAGCTGATTCACTAACCAACGTACTATAGCTAGCCGAGGCTCTACTGTTCTGTGATGCCTCTGTCGAAGCCGATTCACTAACCACTGTACTGTAGCTGACTGACTTCGATACTTCCGTTGAAGCTGACTCACTAACTACCGTGCTGTAGCTGGCCGAGGTTGAACTATTCTGTTCTACTGCTGTCGAGCCTGATTCACTGACTACTGTACTGTAGCTAACTGACTTCGATACTTCTGTCGAAGCTGATTCACTAACTACCGTACTGTAGCTCTTTGAAGTCGATTCATTATGCGAAGTTTCTGTTGAAACTGAGTCAGAGATCACTGTGCTGTAGCTTTCCGAAGTAGAGCTATTCTGTTCTACTGCTGTCGAGCCTGACTCACTAACTACTGTACTGTAGCTAACTGACTTCGATACTTCTGTCGAAGCTGATTCACTAACTACTGTGCTGTAACTTACTGAGGTTGAGTCATTATGCGAAGTTTCCGTTGAAACTGAGTCAGAGATCACTGTGCTGTAGCTTTCCGAAGTAGAACTATTTTGCTCTACTGCTGTTGATCCTGATTCACTAACCACTGTACTGTAGCTGACTGACTTCGATACTTCCGTTGAAGCTGACTCACTAACTACCGTGCTGTAGCTGGCCGAGGTTGAACTATTTTGCTCTACTGCTGTCGATCCTGACTCACTAACCACTGTACTGTAACTAACCGACTTCGATACTTCTGTCGAAGCTGATTCACTAATTACCGTACTATAGCTGGCTGAGGTTGAACTATTCTGTTCTACTGCTGTCGATCCTGACTCACTAACCACTGTACTGTAGCTAACTGACTTCGATACTTCCGTTGAAGCCGATTCACTAACTACCGTACTGTAACTTACTGATGTTGAGTCATTATGCGAAGTTTCCGTTGAAACCGAGTCGGAGACTACTGTACTGTAGCTTTCCGAGGTTGAACTATTCTGCTCTACTTCTGTCGAAGCTGACTCACTAACCACTGTACTGTAGCTGACTGACTTCGATACTTCTGTCGAAGCTGATTCACTGACTACCGTGCTGTAGCTGGCCGAGGTTGAACTATTTTGCTCTACTGCTGTCGAGCCTGACTCACTAACCACTGTGCTGTAGCTAACCGACTTCGATACTTCTGTCGAAGCTGATTCACTTACTACCGTGCTGTAGCTGGCCGAGGTTGAACTATTCTGCTCTACTGCTGTCGAGCCTGATTCACTAACCACTGTACTGTAGCTGACTGACTTCGATACTTCCGTTGAAGCTGACTCACTAACTACCGTGCTGTAGCTGGCCGAGGTTGAACTATTCTGCTCTACTGCTGTCGATCCTGACTCACTAACCACTGTACTGTAGCTGACTGACTTCGATACTTCCGTCGAAGCTGATTCACTGACTACCGTGCTGTAACTTACTGAGGTTGAGTCATTATGCGAAGTTTCCGTTGAAACCGAGTCGGAGACTACTGTACTGTAGCTTTCCGAAGTAGAACTATTCTGCTCTACTGCTGTCGAGCCTGATTCACTAACCACTGTACTGTAGCTGACTGACTTCGATACTTCCGTTGAAGCTGACTCACTAACTACCGTGCTGTAGCTGACTGACTTCGATACTTCTGTCGAAGCTGATTCACTTACTACCGTGCTGTAGCTGGCCGAGGTTGAACTATTCTGCTCTACTGCTGTCGAGCCTGACTCACTAACTACTGTACTGTAGCTGACTGACTTCGATACTTCTGTCGAAGCTGATTCACTGACTACCGTGCTGTAGCTTTCCGATGTTGAACTATTCTGCTCTACTGCTGTCGAGCCTGACTCACTAACCACTGTACTGTAGCTGACCGACTTCGATACTTCTGTCGAAGCTGATTCACTAACTACCGTACTGTAACTAACTGATGTTGAGTCATTATGCGAAGTTTCCGTTGAAACCGAGTCGGAGACTACTGTACTGTAGCTTTCCGAAGTAGAACTATTCTGCTCTACTGCTGTCGAGCCTGACTCACTAACCACTGTACTGTAGCTGACTGACTTCGATACTTCCGTTGAAGCTGATTCACTAACTACCGTGCTGTAGCTTTCCGAAGTAGAACTATTCTGTTCTACTGCTGTCGATCCTGACTCACTAACCACTGTACTGTAGCTGACTGACTTCGATACTTCCGTCGAAGCTGATTCACTGACTACCGTGCTGTAACTTACTGAGGTTGAGTCATTATGCGAAGTTTCCGTTGAAACCGAGTCGGAGACTACTGTACTGTAGCTTTCCGAAGTAGAACTATTCTGCTCTACTGCTGTCGAGCCTGACTCACTAACCACTGTACTGTAGCTGACTGACTTCGATACTTCTGTCGAAGCTGATTCACTAATTACCGTACTGTAGCTTTCCGAAGTAGAACTATTTTGCTCTACTGCTGTCGAGCCTGATTCACTAACCACTGTACTGTAGCTAACTGACTTCGATACTTCCGTTGAAGCTGATTCACTGACTACCGTGCTGTAGCTTTCCGAGGTTGAACTATTCTGCTCTACTGCTGTCGAGCCTGACTCACTAACTACTGTGCTGTAACTGACTGACTTCGATACTTCCGTTGAAGCTGATTCACTGACTACCGTGCTGTAGCTTTCCGAAGTAGAGCTATTCTGCTCTACTGCTGTCGATCCTGACTCACTAACTACCGTACTGTAGCTAACTGACTTCGATACTTCTGTCGAAGCCGATTCACTGACTACCGTGCTGTAGCTGGCCGAGGTTGAACTATTCTGCTCTACTGCTGTCGATCCTGACTCACTAACCACTGTACTGTAACTAACTGACTTCGATACTTCTGTCGAAGCTGATTCACTAACTACCGTACTGTAGCTGACTGAGGTTGAGTCATTAAGCGAAGTTTCCGTTGAAACCGAGTCGGAGACTACTGTACTGTAGCTTTCCGAGGTTGAACTATTCTGCTCTACTGCTGTTGATCCTGACTCACTAACCACTGTACTGTAGCTGACTGACTTCGATACTTCTGTCGAAGCTGATTCACTAATTACCGTACTATAGCTGGCTGAGGTTGAACTATTCTGCTCTACTGCTGTCGAGCCTGATTCACTAACCACTGTACTGTAGCTGACTGACTTCGATACTTCCGTTGAAGCTGACTCACTAACTACCGTGCTGTAGCTGGCCGAGGTTGAACTATTCTGTTCTACTGCTGTCGAGCCTGACTCACTAACTACTGTACTGTAACTTACTGACTTCGATACTTCTGTTGAAGCCGATTCGCTAACTTCTGTACTAAAGCTCGTCGACTTCGAAGCATTCGACTGATCGACCTGCGATTGCGACATCAATGAGTTATCCTTGATCAAGCTGACAATTGCCGACTTAACCTGCTCATAGGATGCACTACTGCGCTGCGAATCAACTTGTGCCCAACTCTTAGAAGCTGCCAGCGAATTCGATGTCGAAGCACTCAGGCGGTTAGAGCCTTGATCTTCAGCAAACGATTGACTAGCACTCAGTCTGGCACTCTCTGAAAAACTATCCTCTTCAGCTGCAGCCTGTGAACTAGCCTGTTGGCTGTCCTTAACTGGCTTAAGGGTTGACTCAAGCGCCGATTGTGAATCATTCATGCTATCAGACAGCGAATCTTTATTAGCACTATCAGCCGCATCCAGATAACTATTATTGGCACTCGACGCATCGGCATGCATATCAGAGTTACTGTTACTCAGTTCGTTATATTGCGATGAAGCCGATTGATATTCGTTACTAGTAATAAATGATGCCGAAAGACTGGCACCAGACAGACTAAGTAAAAGCGAATCCTTGAGCGAATTACTCGTTGATAGCGACTCACTAATACTCGACATATCTGCCTCAACACTCGCCAAGGCTGCGGATACAGCACTAGCTGATTGTGCAGCATCGTCCTCTGCTTGCTTGCTAGAGGAATCTAGCCAATCCTGCAACATGCTGGAAGCCGCACTACTCTTGCTAGCATCATTAGAAGCTGCAAGAACTGCGGAAGCAGAAGCATTAGAAACTTTATCTTCGAATTCACTTAAGCTACTATTAGCCGAAACAATTTCACTTGTGCTGGCTGATTGTGATTCCTGACTCTTCAGGCTCTGACTATCGTGCAGACTCACCTGTGTAGAAACCGAAGTACTCTGATCCACATCGCTATAACTAGCAGCAACTGCTTCACTAACGGCATTGCTGACCGAGTTACTATGTGACTCATTCTGTGCTACATTTGTGGAGTGTTGACTATTAAGATGTGAATTACCAGAGAGACTGGTAGAAGCAGAAGTACTAGCACTCTTTGAACCTTCGTTAGATACACTCTTACTATTAACAGCAATTAAAGCATCAGAATTAGAACGCGAATCACTATCATTATCTGCAATCGTTTGACTTAAGCTCGAGCCGATTGTATTAGCTTGTCCATTATGCATCGAGTTAAGCAATTGACTAAAAAATAAACTTTGACTGGTTGCTGCATTAATATTAGACACACTAGCAGCCCACTCAGCTAAACTGGTGGAATCAGACAAGTACTTACTGGAATCGTGATTATTAGCCAAGCTGGCAGCTAACGAATTAGAAACATTCTCATTGAGCTTTGAATCATTCGCGCTAGCGTTAGTAAAGTCACTCGCTAGTGAATTACCAGTTGAAACATAATTAACCTTAGAATCTGACTTAGCTTTTAAACTTTGCTTAGAAGTCGCTGAAACTTCTGACTTAACCTGTGGCTTAGTCTTAGAAGCAGATTCATCTGTCCATTGATTATCATCAGCTAGCGACATCAAAGCTGCTTTAACTGACTGTCCACTAGCATTCAAGGTTTTCTTCTGACTTAGACCAGCTGCCGTTGCAGCTGACACACTTCCCGGCTTACTAGTAGTCTGCGAGGTCGTTAGTGACTTAGCAGTCTCAGAAGCTGGAATTGCGGCTGACTCAGCATTAACTAATAAATGCTTGTTTTGGGTTAATTTAACTTTGGGAACATTAGTTGCTGCCCGCGCGGTTTGCGGCGCGCTAAGCAAGCCGCCTAATAGCCCTCCTATTCCGGCAGTCCCAGCTGCCATAAGATTACGTCTGAACGCCTTGGCTTTTTCGTTTTGTTCTTCCTTTTGCCCAGTTTGCGTTTCAGTTCCACTATTTGAACTCTTCATTTGCTTTCACCTGTAATTATGTCACTGTCGTGTTGATCGTCATTAAATGCAAAAAGAGCAGACCCAACCTAAGTTGAATCCCTTCTTCTTGCTAGTTATCTTTAGCCTTGTTCCGGTTCTGCCATTGCCATTATATCGTCAAAAGTCTGAATAATTTCATCAATCATTGATTGTGAAATCTCTCCTGGATTATTATTGATTTGATTAGTAGCATCAGCCAAAGCAGAAAACAGTCTCTGAAGCAAGTTTCCTCTTTGACTAACTGTTAAATTAGGGTAAGCAGTACTCAGCTTCATGTAATCTTTTTGCCACTCTACATTGATAGTTTGAATAGCAGCTGGTTTAGTGGTGGTCATTTCAGGAACATCAACTGGACTATAAGCTGCAATTGCCTTAATGCCAGCGTCATAAGCTCGCTTTACACCTTTAATATCTTTTGCAACAGTAATTTCATTTTGCGAAGTAGCTACCATAAAACTCAAATCTGCTTGATGACTAGCTTTATCTTTATCACTACTATGATCGTTGTCTAACCAATTAGTTGCCTTAGCTTGCAATTGATTCTCAAAATACATCCGATAGGCATTTAACAGTTGCTTTTCATAGCTATTACGATCTTGATTGATATAACTATTATCATCTTTACTATCAAGTTGACCGCGGTCATAATCTGTATCAATTATCGCTTTACCATCTACTAACAATTGGTTGACTTGTGTGCGTGTTGCTTCGTCAAGCTCACTATCTGGGACAGTCTGTTTGCAAATATTGGCATAAGCTTGTAGTTCTGCCTTAGCACCCTCGTGGTTGAACTTATCAATCGCTTGAGACTTAGCGGCGTTCATAGCATCAATCAAGGTAGCACCATCAATCGTGGCATTGGCAGCTTCTGCTACGGCATCAATGCGATCCAGATATTCTGTTTGGTCAGCTACCGTTAAGCCTGATGCTCTTACCCGCCTCTTAGCACCTTCAAGTGCTGTCTGCAGCTTCTGCTTAAGTTTCTGCTTAGTACTATCTAAGTTATTAGCATCATCAACTGCGGATTGGATGTCACCAAGTCCATTATTATAGATTTGCTTAATTGCATCTTGCTGATCTTGTGCATTATCCTTATCAGTATCTTGGTAATTTACCGTATTAATACTGTCTTTAGCATCTGATAGCGTATCATTTACTACGGTATGAGCTTTATTCTTATCATCAGGACTTAGATTTGCATTGTTATCGATTGTAGTATTGGCGGTGTCTGCAGCAGTGCCCAATAATTCCTTGGCTTTCGTTGCTTCGGTATCAATAATAGTGTCTAAGCCATTGGTAAGTGCTGTATCAATTCCGCTAGTGTTAGTTGCTGAGCCGATATCGTTAAGCGCAGCAGTTTCAGCATCATCAATCGTCTTGGCAGCATCACTGCCTTTATCTAGACTTAAGTCTCCGCGAGCCTTATCAGCGGCTGCCGTGATAATATCCTTGGCATTCTGTTTGCGCTCTGCAATTACATTAGGATCATTGTCAAGGATCGGCTCAATTACACTGTGATCATTATTAGTTAAGGCTGTATCCAAGGCTGCAAGGGCCGCAAGAGCATCGTTCTTGTCCTTTTCAACAGTAGCTGAGGTTGTATCGCCATCAATCTTGTTGTTGGCAGTAGTAACAATGTCCTTAATGTGATCCTTGATTGCTTGTTTTTCCGTTTCCGTGTACGGTGTGCCATCTTCATGGGTAGCGTTAGCTAGCGCTTGATCAACGTGTTCTGTGACTTCGTCACCCTTGTTGGTAACTTGATCTTTAGCTTGCCCCTTATCAAAGGCTAACTTAATGGTATCTTGCTTGCCTGTGACGTTGTCCTCTGTGGCATCTGCTGTATCAACAGCAATAATCTCGTCCCTAGCCTTTTGACCAGCCTCAGTGGTACTTAATAAACCGACTGCGGTGTCTTTTTCAGCAGCAACAACTTCGCCTAAGCCAGTATTCTTATCAGTTTCGATCAGATTATTTTTGGTTTCCTGATCAATTCTGTCTAGTGCAGCCTCTTCAGCAGCATCAATTTGCATTGAATTATTATTGCCGGTTACACCTAAGTCCTCGCGGGCCCTGTCAGCTGCATTACTGATGGCAGTCTTAGCTGCCTGTTTATCCGCACGTTCTTTTTGTACATTTGCATCATTGTCAAGGATTGGGTTGATTACTGTTTCACTACCTTGATCACAAGCATTCTTAATCTTATTGATTGCGGCAATGGCATCAGCTTTAGCTTTATTTACACTACCTGCTTCATTAGCAGCAGTGCCAACAATAGTAGCATTATCAATTGTGCCAGAGGTTGATCCAGCTCCATTAGCCTTATCGATTTCCTTTTTAATGGCATCTTTAATGGCTTGTTTTTCAACGTCAGTGTAAGGTAAGCCGTTTTTATGATTGGTTAGCTTGTCAACAGAAGTATTAGCTGCGTCACCTGCTGCAATCACGTCTTTTTTAGCTTGGGTCTTAGCAGCATCTAAGTCTAATAGATTAATTGCAGTATTATAAAGATCCCGAATCTTATTTTGTTTCTCTGTAATGGTATCTTTATTAGCGCCAACACTACTTACCTCGCTGTTAATTCTATTCTTGAGGTTCAATACTTCGGCTTTAACAGCAGCACTCGTATCGGGTTTAGTCTTGTTAGTAAGCTGATCCTTAGCAGCTTGCTTTTCTTTCAAGACTAACTGTTGCAAGCCCTTATTAAGTGCCGTTTCAATCGCTGCATCATCAGCTGCATTGTCAATTGCAGCCAGTGCGTTTTCTTTAGCACTAGCAACCTCATTTTTATTACTATCTCCACCGATATCAGTGAGGGCTTTGTCAGCAGCTTTTTCAATTGTTTGTTTGGCAGCAGCTCGGTTAATCATCGTTTGACCGGCTTTTTCTGCAGCACCGATCGCTTCTTTACCAGATGCATTGTCAATTGCAGCGTTAGCAGCGGCAATAGTGTCAGCTAAGTCAGCATTATCCTTGTAGTGGTTAGTAATCGTGAAACCATCTAAGAGAGACTTATTACTACTATGGAACATCTGATCAATCGTCTTGTTAGTGCGATTATTCAATTCTGTGATAGCATCATCGCCGTTAGTGCCATCAATACCATAAATTGAAGTAGCAGGATCATAATTGGGAGCTCCTGAATGAGCAGTAGCTACATTATAGGCATTGTTAATTGCTGATATGTAGCTGGCTTGGTCAGCATCTGATAATTTTGAACCATGAACCATACTGATGGCTGCAACATAAGCATCGTGCAGTAAGCCCTCAGCATCTTTTTGCGCATCACCAAAATTCTTCTTCTGCAAGTCAACCAGTACCGGTCGCTTATCAGGATCATCAGCAGGTAAATTCAAAGTTGCTGGATCGTAATCAACGAAGTTCGCATGTGGGGTTAACTCAACTTTTGCACCTGGGTTAAGTTGGTTTACTTTTTCTTTTGGAATATTGAATGTAAACCGACCATTGCCATCAGCCTGAGCCGTAAATGTTGTTGGCAACTTATCAGGAGTAGTATCGGGGATCCAATTTGAACCTGAAGGTACCACAGCATTAGTATCTCCATAAGGATTAGGAACACCAGCATCAATTAATGTTTGCCCATCAAGACTAGAACCATCACTAACAAACTTAGCAGTAACATAGGCATCAGTACCACCAGGCAAGATTTTACTGAACAATCTATCACTAGCTGGTCCATCTTTTAGTTGGTCATAGTTATCTATTTGACCAGTGACCGTTCTAGAACCATCTGCATTAACCGTAACTTTAGTATTGCTGATATCCAAGAAGCCCTCTGGGTTAGCTGGGATAAAGTGAACATTGTTATATCCCGGATTATTCGGATTAGAGAAGGCATTTTGAATAATTGTCGGGAAGATAACATTAAACTTAGTTTCAGCATCAACCATTCCCTGAAGTGTTGGCAGCAACTGACTGACATCAGGTTGTCCCTGAGCATCATTTAAGTTAAAGGCAGCTGCTAGAATAGCTGGTAATTGTTGATACTCTGGCTTTTTAAAGTCAGTTTCCATAGTATCCAGCATTCCTTGATTCAGCGTTTTGTTACCATTCAAGAGTTCAATCTTTTGAACACCAATTGTCTGTTTTCCACCAATTGTTGTCTTCTTAACGTTCAGGAAGTGGAATGGTGGCAGTGTAATCTCTGTGTCACCAAACTCAAACTTTTGCCGCACGTTGGTAATATCGATTTCATTAGTACCAATGATACTGGTTTTGTCATTGGTATTATTATGTGCATCTAGGATTAGGCTCTGTGGGTTGTTAACTGTTAATACGGCACTACTAGTAACATCAACTAGTGTTACCGCACCAGTACCGTCGTTGACAGTCAGATTCAAGCTACCTCCATCAAGGTTCGCATTCTTACCAATCAGCAGCAGAGTTCCACCATAATTACCCATATTGTTACCAATAACATTGAATTCAGAGTTACGTCCTACAAAGAGATTACCACCATCGTAAATTAAGTTATTAGCTGGTGAATCTTTTCTGCTAGAATCTGAAATATTACCATTAGTGTTTACATTAACAATACCACCATTCGTTACACGAAAATCAGCAGAGGGATCATCCAATACAATAGCTTTAGTACGATGATTATCAAGAGCAGCCTTAGCATTATAATCATTCGTTACATAGTTACCATCAGTGTCAAAGTGTCCACCAGTATTTATGTTAAGCGTTCCCTGAACATTCACCTTCGCACTCTTATAGATAATTAAGCCATGACCAATATCAGTATTTTGAGCACCGAATGCAGTACCAGGCTCTTGAGGATCACTTCTTGGATTCAATGTAACGTTGGCTCCAGGCTTAACGATAACCTGATTAGGATTAGCATCAGTTCCACTATACATCTCAATCACATTACCAATATAAGTCGAACCTGTGAAGTCACAGCCTTTTTCGAAGATTAACTGACCTCCCTGATTGTTAAATTCAAATAATTGTTGTTTACCAGTGTCTTGAGTATCTGCGGCCTCGATATTTCCAGTTTTTGTGTTCAATGCTTGATAGTTTAAAACCGTTTTAGCATTATTTTTACCATAAAAATGAACCGCCGTATTTTTACCAACATACAACATTTGTGAGCCAGTATAATTAACGTTATAGAACGAAATACTTGATGAATCGAGATAATTTGAATTAGCAACACCAAACCAAGTACGACCATATAAATCTAAGTTTTGGTAAGTTATATCCATTGGGGTATGTTTATACTTATCCATATACTGTCCAAGTTCTCGACTTTGAAAATCAATCTTTTTCCGATTGCTATTTGGATCATTAGGGTCTGAGTCCTTAGCTTTAATCAATAACTTGCGTGGCTTATAATGCAGCCTAATCATACCACTAGCTGTTCCCCACGGAAATACAATGTCATTTGCTACAACAATAGTACTGATATCATCATTCCACAATGCATCAATCAAATCCTGATAGTCAGATACTTCAACTTCACTATCAGTAGTTTGAGAAATATAACTGTCTAATCTAACTTTATCATTGCTACTAGCAGCATCAGGAGTCTGGTCTACTACTTTTTTGACATTTACATTAGTATTCTCATCTTCTTTAGTAACTAACTCTCCGTTAGCTATATCCGCATCAGTTTCATTCGGCTTTTGCTCTGGCTTAGTTGTTGCCGGTTGATTCTCAGCGCTTCCATCAGCGGCAGAATTTGCTGGGCTTTCTGGCTGATTACTTGGCGCATTATTTGGTTTTGTATCAGGCTGCGGCTCTGCGGTTTGATCAGAGTTAGCTGATTGGTCTGGCTTGGCAGCAGACTGGTTGTCGTCATTAGCCACCTGTTCATCGCCGCCGCGCAGGAATTTAGCTAATCCTTTATATGTAGATAGGTCAGGCTTAGCTGTGTCCTTTTTTGGCGTGGCTTCCTGCTCTGGTGCTTGACCTTGGTCAGCTTTGCTAACAGTTGCACTATTTTGTGCAGTTGGCTCCACCGTATCAGCTTTGATAGTTTGTGAATTCACGCCCAAGAAAGTGAATCCAAGAAGTACAGAAGCTGCACCTATACTTAATTTACGAATAGAGAAGCGTTCTTGTTTGGACTGCATCTCCATCTTGCGTAACCTTTCACTAAAATTGTTTTTTCCTAGCATATTTTTCTCCCCAAAATAATGTTTACTAACAGTATTTTAAGACCTATACGCACAAATGTAAATATAAATTAAGAAATTAATTCCCCTTATTTTAATAACTATTACATGAAATAGTATGATTTGTTTCACAATAAAATAACCATAATTATAAAATTATAGCTTATATTTAAGCGTTATGGCATTATAAATAACAATAACATTTTGGATAAATTTAATAATTAAATAATTAATTCTATTTTTTACTAATTATAAATTTTTTTGAAAAAATATATTCTTCTCAAAATAAAGATATACAATAACTGCAAAACTTCCGGATAAGCTAGACCAATTATCGCTATATACTACAGTAGTTTTTTCCTTATCCAATGCTTATTGTCATTGGATAATACCTTAAAGGTTGAACTATAAAAAAGTTTAGTATGCCTGAATCTTTTCGATAAGTTTTGCACATAACAGCACTTTAGCTTGGCAAAACAAAAAAGCCCCGAAATAAATCGGAGCTTTTTATACTTATCCATCGGATAACTAGGCAACGTTAATCCTGATTAAGTGGATTAGGGTTGAGCCGTCCTTAAAGGTCAACTGAATAGCGGCGGTCGTATCGCCAGGCACGCTGGTGTCAGGAGCAGTTGCCCAGTTAATCTTGGCAATTGTCTCGGTATTAGCTAGGAAGCTGCTTGGATCGGCGAATGCTGCTGGTTCTGTCGTGGAATTCAGTGGCACACTGACTGTCTGCGTTTGCTGGAATTGCCATTGCAGACTCTGCGGCTTAACGATGACTGGCACGGCAACAGCTTGAGCAGTTCCGTCTTGATAATGCACGATCAGATAGGCCAACTGACTGCCAGCTCCAGCAAGTTCGAGATCGCTAGTGCCTTGCGCATTGCCTGACCAAGTATAGCCAGTAATATTTTGTTGATCTTCTGCAATTAAGTCAAGATAAGCAGCTGCAGTCGGATCGTTCTGCGTGTGGTCAATCGTTGTTTGGCTTAAATCAAAGGTCTTTTGCTGGTCAACTTGGGCATTAAGTGCCGTTACTTGTAAGTTAACTGTCATGGTTTGCGCTGATTCATCCTTAAATTTAATTACTAGCTCGGCTTGTTGCTCTCCGCGATTTGCTAGGGCTTGGCTATTGCTTTACGTGATGACTTGCACATTATGGGTAAATGCTTTATCTGTAGCTGTTATATTAACAATCTTTAGCTTATAAAAAGAATGGAAATATTTTTTATTTTTATGGTGCTAACAACTTTTTACCAAAAATAGTAAATTCGCCTGTTTCTTTGCTATAATGATTAGCGAATACAACCAAGAGTTTTGAGGGCGTGGTCGTTTTTCTGTAAAGGAAGTGATGCTTATGACATTATTCTTAAGGAAAGGAGACCGTCTGCTATTTAATGTCCGACAAAGTTTATCAACTTTTGAAGGCATTGCATGGTCAAGCCGATGCTTGGGTAAAACTTGCCTGGCAAATGAATCCAAACGATCCATTTGTTGCTGCTTTATCCTTGCTCGACACCTGTCTAGCAATTTGGCTGACTTTACATCAGCCAAAAAAATAGCCGTCCTACTTATAACTTTGGCGAGTTATAGGACGACTATTTAGTTAACCTATCATCTGACCACCGCTCTTAAAGCGGCAGTTGTTTTCCGAAAGAGCCATGTTAGCGCATGGCTTTTTTCGTTACCATTATTCTACCACAATTTATTTGTTTTGCACTTTTTTCTGGTTTTCTTTGCTATAATTAAACAAAAGATGAATAAAGCTAAAGGGCGGTGGCTGTTTTATTCCAAGGAGATGATTGCCTATGGAAACATGGAGTAAATTCTTGAAAGGATTAGCAGCCTATGAGTGTGGCAGAGGCTTTAACGCTGATGTTCACATTCGGTATGTTTATTTTGGCGCTGTTATCGTATATCGATCAGCACCACCGAAAATAATTGTACTTAAAAAGCCGTCCGATACTTTAGCAGGTTGCAAGACGACTTTTTAGTCAAAATGTAAGTTGCCACCGCCTTTTACACGGGACATCTTTTTAGAGGTAAGCTCCAACTTACCTCTTTTTTCTTTATACTTGTATTTTAACACATTATATTTATTTTGCATTTTTTCTGCTTTTCTTTGTTATAATAATTGACGAATACAACCAAGAGTTTTGAGGGCGTTGGTCGTTTTTTCTATAAAGGAAGTGGTGTCTATGACATTATTCTTAAGGAAAGGAGACTGTCTGCTATTTAATGTCCGACAAAGTTTATCAACTTTTGAAGGCATTGCATGGTCAAGCCGATGCTTGGGTAAAATTAGCCTGGCAAATGAATCCCGACGATCCATTTGTTGCTGCTTTATCCTTGCTCGACACCAGCCTAGCAATTTGGCTGACTTTACATCAGCCAAAAAAATAGCCGTCCTACTTATAACTTTGGTGAGTTATAGGACGGCTATTTAGCCAAAATATAATTTGACCACCGCTCTTAAAGCGGCAGTTGTTTTTCCGAAAGAGCCATGTTAGCGCATGGCTTTTTTCGTTATCACTATTCTAACACATTTTATTCGTTTTGCATTTTTAAACAAATATTTTTGCTATAATTAAACAAAAGATGAATAAAGCTAAAGGGCGGTGGCTATTTTACTCCGAGGAGATGATTGCCTATGGAAACATGGAACAAATTCTTGAAAGGATTAGCAGCCTATGAGTGTGGCAGAGGCTTTAACGCTGATGTTCACATTCGGTATGTTTATTTTGGCGCTGTTGTCGTATATCGATCAGCACCACCGAAAATAATTGTACTTAAAAAGCCGTCCAATACTTTAGCGAGTTACACGACGACTTTTTAGTCAAAATGTAAGTTGCCACCGCCTTTTACGCGGGACATCTTTTTAGAGGTAAGTTACAGCTTACCTCTTTTTCTTTATATCAACATTCTAACACAATTTATTCGTTTTGCACTTTTAAACAAATATTTTTGCTATAATTAAATAAAAGATGAATAAAGCTAAGGGGCGGTGGCTGTTTTATTCCGAGGAGATGATTGCCTATGGAAACATGGAGTAAACTCTTGAAAGGATTAACAGCCTATGAGTGTGGCAGATGCGTTAACGCTGATGTTCACATTCGGTATGTTTATTTTGGCGCTGTTGTCGTATATCGATCAGCACCACCGAAAATGATTGTACTAAAAAAGCCGTCCGATACTTTAGCGAGTTACACGACGACTTTTTAGTCAAAATGTAAGTTGCCACCGCCTTTTACGCGGGACATCTTTTTAGAGGTAAGCTACAACTTACCTCTTTTTTCTTTATATCAATATTCTAACACAATTTATTTATTTTGCATTTTTTCTGCTTTTCTTTGTTATAATAATTGACGAATACAACCAAGAGTTTTGAGGGCGTGGTCGTTTTTTCTGTAAAGGAAGTGGTGTCTATGACATTATTCTTAAGGAAAGGAGACCTACAACTATTTAATGTCCGACAAAGTTTTCGAACTTTTAAAGGCATTGCATGGTCAAGCCGATGCTTGGGTAAAACTTGCCTGGCAAATGAATCCAAACGATCCATTTGTCGCTATTTTATTCTTGCTCGACACTTACCTAGCAATCTGGCTGACTTTACATCAGCCAAAAAAATAGCCGTCCTACTTATAACTTTGGCTAGTTATAGGACGACTGTTCGTTAAACTATAATCTGACCACCGCTCTTAAAGCGGCAGTTGTTTTTCCGAAAGAGCCATGTTACTGCATGGCTTTTTTCGTTATCACTATTCTAACACATTTTATTCGTTTTGCACTTTTAAACAAATATTTTTGCTATAATTAAACAAAAGATGAATAAAACTAAAGGGCGGTGGCTGTTTTACTCCGAGGAGATGATTGCCTATGGAAACATGGAACAAATTCTTGAAAGGATTAGCAGCCTATGAGTGTGGCAGATGCGTTAACGCTAATGTTCACATTCGGTATGTTTATTTTGGCACTGTTGTCGTATATCGATCAGCACCACCACAAATAATTGTACTTAAAAAGCCGTCCGATACTTTAGCAGGTTATGTGACGACTTCCTAGTCAAAATATAATTACGCCACCGCCTTTTACGCGGGACATCTTTTTAGAGGTAAGTTGGAGCTTACCTCTTTTTCTTTATATATGTATTCTAACACAATTTAATTGTTTTGCACTTTTTTCTGCTTTTCTTTGTTATAATGATTACCGAATACGACCAAGAGTTTTGAGGGCGTTGGTCGTTTTTTCTATAAAGGAAGTGATGCTTATGGCATTATTCTTGAGGAAAGGAGACCGTCTGCTATTTGATGTCCGACAAAGTTTTCGAACTTTTAAAGGCATTGCATGGTCAAGCCGATGCTTGGGTAAAACTTGCCTGGCAAATGAATCCAAACGATCCATTTGTTGCTGCTTTATCCTTGCTCGACACTTGTCTAGCAATTTGGCTGACTTTACATCAGCCAAAAAAATAGCCGTCCTACTTAATAACTTTGGCGAGTTATAGGACGACTTTATCGTAATATCACTTGACCACCGCTCTTAAAGCGGCAGTTGTTTTTCCGAAAAAGCCGTGTTAGCGCATGGCTTTTTTCGTTATCATTATTCTACCACAATTTATTTGTTTTGCACTTTTTTCTGGTTTTCTTTGTTATAATAATTGACGAATACAACCAAGAGTTTTAAGGGCGTGGTCGTTTTTCTGTAAAGGAAGTGATGCTTATGGCATTATTCTTAAGGAAAGGAGACCGTCTGCTATTTGATGTCCGACAAAGTTTTCGAACTTTTAAAGGCATTGCATGGTCAAGCCGATGCTTGGGTAAAATTAGCCTGGCAAATGAATCCCGACGATCCATTTGTCGCTATTTTATTCTTGCTCGACACCAGCCTAGCAATTTGGCTGACTTTACATCAGCCAAAAAAATAGTCGTCCTACTTAATAACTCTGGTCAGTTATAGGACGACTTTATCGTAATATCACTTGACCACCGCTCTTAAAGCGGCAGTTGTTTTTCCGAAAAAGCCATGTTAGCGCATGGCTTTTTTCGTTATCATTATTCTAACACATTTTATTCGTTTTGCATTTTTAAACAAATATTTTTGCTATAATTAAACAAAAGATGAATAAAGCTAAAGGGCGGTGGCTGTTTTACTCCGAGGAGATGATTGCCTATGGAAACATGGAACAAATTCTTGAAAGGATTAGCAGCCTATGAGTGTGGCAGATGCGTTAACGCTGATGTTCACATTCGGTATGTTTATTCTGGCGCTGTTATCGTATATCGATCAGCACCACCGAAAATAATTGTACTAAAAAAGCCGTCCGATACTTTAGCGAGTTATGCGACGACTTTCTTAGTTTAACGTAATTACGCCACCGCCTTTTACGCGGGACATCTTTTAGAGGTAAGCTACAACTTACCTCTTTTTTCTTTATATCAATATTCTAACACAATTTATTTGTTTTGCACTTTTTTATGGTTTTCTTTACTCGATTCCTGACTTGCAACTTGACTAATCATAGGAAAAATAACCGTCCAATAACTTTGGACAGTTATAGGACGGTTATTTAGCCAAAACATATTTAACTACCGCTATTAAAGCGGCAGTTGTTTTTTGAAAAAGATGAATAAGCTAAAAACGGCGGCTCTTTTATTCCAAGGAGATGTTTGTTTATGAAGAACATAGAACAAACTATTGAAAGATCTAACAGCTAGTGAGTAACTTAAACGCATTAACGCTAATATTTACATTCAGTACGTTTACTTTAAGCATTGGTTACGGTATCGCTATTATCAACAAAAAGTCATTCTATAATTCAGCTAGTTATACAACAACTTTTTTGTTTAACGTGATCATGCCACCGCCTTTTATGCAAAACATCTTAATATAATTAATTTTAGCATAAGTATACAAAATCGCAATCTATTTGTTTGCTAAGCTACCGGGATACTATATTTGAACCGTGATTTTTATGTTATATGAGGCTTATAGCAAAAAGCCACACTTCCATTCAGGAACGTGCAGCTTTTGAGTTAAAACATTTGTTTAATTAGCTTAATTATTTTACCCAAGTTGTACAAAATCAGCTGGCTGCTCTGGAGCAGTTTCAGCATTATCGAACACACTGTTAACAGTCCGTTCAATATACGCAGCAGATTGTGGGTGCTGATACAGGTCAACTCCATTCTTTTGGAAAGCATCGGCCTCAGCGATCTTGTTCATCGCTGCCCTGACCGCTTCTGGTGCTAAATTGCTGGCCGCATTAGGCAAGGACAAGTTAACCTTTTTGTTATTACTGTTCAAGAATACCAATTGTAGTGTTTTGCTAGTTGTAGTCATGATTTTTACTCCTATCATAAATCTTAAATTAAACTGCTGTGGCGGATAATGGGACAGAATGTTTTTGGATTAATGTTGCTGAGCCAAGCTCGTCTTCCTGCAATTCAGACAATGCTTGACCAACCGTTGCTAATCCAGCTGCACTAACACCGGGTTTAACGTTCTTAAAGATGCGTGACTTAGTACCATCTTCGCCATATTTTTCATTCAAAAAAGTGTATTGGATTGATTGATCTAATAATTCAAAATTCATTGTAATTTACCTTTCTTAGTAAGAATTGTTTGCTTTTTGTAATCGGCTGGCGCGCTCAGTTGTCTTACACTATTACTAACGAATTGAACTGGCAAAGTGTATCACTTTAATTAAAATAATTTTTTAAGTAAGAAAATAGCCGTCCGTATCAAGGTATGGACGACTATTTAATTTCTAAATGAATTTTTAAAGCAATTATCCTTAGGACTTACGCACTGGGATTCGCTGCGCCAACTGAGCAAATTGTTGAATCGACAATTGCTCTGGTCGCACCTTGGTTTCTAGGCCTAATTCGGCAAATACCTGTGCGCGCTCAGTAGCTACTGGAAGTAACGGCTTTAGATTATTATTCAAGGTTTTACGCCTTTGGGCAAAACACATTTTAACCACCCAATTAAAATGCTCTGCATCCCCAATAGCTGGTTTATCCACAAGCGGTGTTAAAACCACCACACTAGAGTCAACTTGCGGTATGGGAATAAAGGAGCTACTTTTGACCGATAAGGCAATTTCAACCTGCATCTGTGTTTGAACCGCAATCGTTAATGGCCCATAGGCCTTAGTACCCGGCTTAGCACACAAGCGTTCTGCCACTTCTTTTTGCATCATTAAGGTTAAACTAACAAACTTTAGCTTGGCTTTATTCAAAAAGAAAATAATTGGCGTAGTAATGTAATATGGTAGATTTGCAACTACTTTAATTGGTTTGGTTAAATCGAAGAAATCTCCCAAGTCTGCTGCAAAATCAGCTTGCAAGATATCCTTCATCATTAATTCAAAGCGCTCAGCAATTGGCTCACCATTAACCTCTTTGGGCAATTCATTTTGCAAGATTTCAGGTAAGTTATCATCGACCTCATAAGCAAAAACTTTGGCGCCAGCCATCAGTAGTTGCTCTGTTAACGACCCAATGCCTGGTCCAATCTCAATTACTTGGTCATCAGGCTGAATGTCTGCTGCTTCAACAATTCCCTTGATTGCAGTTAAATCGACCAAGAAATTTTGTCCTAGACTTTTCTTAGCCCGCATAAAATAACGGTTAATAATTGCCTGCGTTCTCACTGGTGAACCAATTGGTATTTCATTACTCATTTTTAATCTCCTCAATTGCCTGCTTGAGTTCTGTCAAAGTAATCCCAAAGGTTTGCAAACGTTTGTAGAATTGTTTGGCATTACCATAACCAATTCGCAATTTAACCCCCACTTGTTCACGCAGCTTACGTGAGTTGGCACCACTAGCCAACCCTAGCTGAGCATAATCTTTGCGAGTTAGATCACTAGGAATATCTTGGGCTTCATGCAAATCCCTCAGTGCTTTAGTTAGAACTTCTTTAGACGCATGCTCAACTCCCAAAGAATTTCCCCGTTTTTGTGGTACTCCTTCTTTGCGAGTAATAAAGGCTTGCTTAGCAGAAGGCACTGCTTGAGTAACAATTCGGCGAATTCGTTCACCATTTAAATCGGGATCAGTAAAGACGATGATTTCACGTTTTGGCGCTAACGCCTTTAATTCCGTTAAGACTTCCTCAGGTACATCAGAGCCATTGGTCTCAATCGTTTCAATTCCCGGAAAAAATTGCTTCAACCTAATCGTGTCATCCTTGCCTTCAACAACCACCACTGCATTAAAATGTTTTTTAATTAAGCCCATAAACTCTCTCTGTATTCATATAAGTTGCCTGGGCAACTTCCGCTAAAGGTAAATCCTTTATTTCAGCAATCGCGCGTGCCACATAGTAAACGTTGGCTGGTTCATTTTGCTTGCCGCGATATGGCTTGGGCGTTAAATATGGTGCATCTGTTTCTACCAATAGTCGATCAAGCGGCGTCTGTTTTACCGCTTCATGAACTTCCACAGCTTTTGTAAAGGAAGCCACACCTGAATAAGAAAAATAAACATTTAAATCTAAGAACTTATTCAGCCACTCTACATTGCCATTGAAGCTATGTAAAACTGCTCCATATTCAAGATTGCTGCGACGTAAAATCTCATAACAATCGGTAAAAGCATCACGCGTATGAATATCTACCGGTAATTTTAACTCATGTGCAAGTTCAACCTGCCTTGCAAAGACTTTTCTTTGTTGATCGCGGGGACTTTCATCCCAATAATAATCTAACCCAATCTCGCCTAAAGCTACTACACCAGGAATTTGCAGCTGTTCAATCAGCTGATCTTCTGCCTGTTGATCGTAGTCTTTAGCAACATCTGGACAGTAACCGACCATTGCATAAACGTTATCAAATCGCTGACTTAAATCAATTGCTCGTCGATTAAAATCTGGATCCTGACCAACACAGATTAGCCGAGTAACACCCAATTTTTGTGCCCGTTCAAGATAAAATTCTTCTTGACCGCGAAACGGTTCATCTTGCAAATGTGTATGATTATCAATCAGTTCCATTAAGCTAACTCGGCCCCAACTTCATGTTCATCGCCAACTAGTGCTAGCTTAACTTGACCGTCTTTTTCACTTGATAAGAGCATACCTTGGCTAATGTGACCAAGCATCTTACGCGGCTTCAAATTAGTAACAGCTAACACTTTACGGTTCAGTAGTTCACTGGCATCAGGATAATATTTGCGAATGCCACTTAAGATTTGTCGTTCCTCGCCATCACCAAAATCGAGTTGGAATTGCAGTAACTTATTTGAACCTTTAACTGGTTCAACTGCCAAAATCTTCCCCACTCTAATCTTCACTTTATCAAAATCATCAATCGTAATTTCCGGATCATGACTTTGTTTTTGACTGCGACTTTGCTTTTTAGGCTTAGCCTTAGCCATTTCAGCCTTAATATACTTAACTTCTTCTTCAGGTTTTAATCGTGGATAAATCGGTGTTGGCTTGTCTGTTACCTGGACATTCCAAGCAAAATTGCCAAAAGCTAACACTTTTTGCTCAGCATTATTCCAATCTAAGCCTAATTGCTTGAACATCTCAACTGGTGTTCTCGTCATAATTGGCGCAATTAATAGTGCAACTAACCGTAAACTCTCGGCTAAGTTGGACATTACTCGTGACAACTCTTGCGTCTTGCCAGCTTTATTTAGCGACCACGGCATCGTTTCATCAATGTACTTGTTAGCCCGACCAATAAACTTCCAGATAACATCAATTGCTTGCGTAAAGTAGAGTTTATCCATATTCTTTTGGTATTCAGCAATCGTTTCGCCAGCTGCGTCAGCTAGCGCTTGTCCCAATTTGTCTTGTTCTTGGGCAATTGGGGCGACATGTCCTGCTTCATACTGATTAATCATTGAAACTGTTCGATTAAGTAAGTTGCCTAGGTCATTAGCCAAGTCAAAGTTGACCCGCTCAACGAAGTCTTCTGGAGTAAAGACCCCATCTGAACCAAATGGCAAAGCCCGCATTAAATAGTACCGCAAGGCATCAACACCATAACGACTGGTAATTGATTCCGGATAAACCGCATTACCTTTTGATTTCGACATTTTGCCGTCTTTCATCAAGACCCAGCCATGACCAATCACGTGCTTTGGCAATGGCAAATCAAGTGCCATTAACATAATTGGCCAATAAATTGTGTGAAAACGTACAATTTCTTTACCAACTAAATGAACATCAGCTGGCCAATATTTTTTGAATAATGAGTCATCATCTGAGCCATATCCTAGGGCAGTAATATAGTTAGATAAAGCATCAATCCAGACATAAACCACATGCTTAGGATCGCTTGGTACAGGAATTCCCCAAGACACAGTAGTCCTGGTAACTGATAGATCCTCAAGTCCAGGTTTAATAAAGTTATTGACCATTTCTTTTTCACGAGAATGTGGCAAAATAAATTCAGGATGATCTTGATAATATTGGTAAAGACGATCCGCATATTTGCTCATTTTGAAGAAATAAGATGGTTCTTTAACTAATTGCACGTCATGACCCGATGGAGCCTTGCCACCAATTACATTGCCAGCATCATCTTTATAAACTTCTGCTAGTTGTGATTCAGTAAAATATTCTTCGTCTTCTACTGAGTACCAACCAGTATATTCACCTAAATAAATATCGCCTTGTTTTAGTAAACGCTCAAAGATTTTTTGGACACCTTTGACATGTTCTTCATCAGTCGTCCGGATAAACTTATCATAAGAAATATCTAGACTTTCCCACAATGTCTTATAGGTTTTAACCATGTTATCCACAAATTCTTGCGGCTTAACACCTTGCTTTTCAGCCTTTTGTTCAATCTTGAGACCATGTTCATCTGTCCCAGTCAAAAAGAAGGTATCGTAGCCCTGACTCCGTTTATAACGAGCAATTACATCAGCAGCAATTGTTGTATAAGCATTACCAATTGTCAATCGGCCAGACGGATAATAAATTGGGGTTGTTACATAAAAAGTTTTTTGCTCAGCCATATTTGTCTCCTTAAGAAATTTTGGTTTTTCATTCCATTATACTACACTAAAAAAGCAGCAGAACTGGATTATTAACTTTTTGAGTAGCTTTTCACTCAATAAATAGTTGATCAAAATAACTTTGAATTTTAATTTTACTTTCGGTAAACTAACAATAGAAGTTGCTAAGATGGTGCTGTTTCAATCAGAAGGTCGTGGTGCTTATGTACTAAATCTTCATGAAAGGAACAGTAAGTATTCTAATAAATACTTTTTTCGCAATTGGTGCGGCAATTATTTTTGGTTTTTATTTGTTGACTGAGATTACCAATTCAATGACTGAATTAGTAATAGCAGCAGACAAATTGCTAAGAGCAATTGTTAAACTGATTAAAGTAATTAAGAAATTAATTGCAAAGAAATAACCATCTTGCTATGGAAGGCGATGGTTTTATTTCTTAAATAAAATTGTTGTCAGTCACCATCTTTGATGGCTTCTTAGAAGAGAGTTATGCGACAACATAACTCTCTTTTCATTTACATGATAACACATTTTTCATGCAGAATTAAATCTTAAAAATTTTTGGCTTTTATTTATTAACTGCGATCATAAATTCAATGACTGAATTTATAACATCAGCGGACAAATTGCTAAACTGATTGAAGTAATTAAAGAATTAATTGCAAAGAAATAACCATCTTGCTTTGACCGGCGATGGTTTATTTCTCTAAATAATTATAAGGTTAGCCACCATCTTTGATGGCTTATTAAAAGAAAGTTATGTTAGAGCATATCTCTCCATTTCTATTTTATCACGATTCACTAAAGAAATAAAAAATTATTTTTCATTCGCTACTTTTTATTCCCATTCAATCGTTGATGGCGGCTTACTCGTCACATCGTAAACTACGCGGTTGATGTTCGGAACTTCATCGACTATGCGCGTTGAGATTTTTTGTAAAACATCCCAAGGTAAATGCGCAAAATCCGCGGTCATTCCATCAACCGAAGTAACTGCACGAATCCCAATCGTATAATCGTATGTTCGACCATCACCCATGACGCCAACTGACTTAATGCCTGGCAGCACTGTGAAGTATTGCCAGACTTCCTGCTCCAAGTCCGCCTTTTTAATTTCATCTCGCAAAACCGCATCACTATCGCGAACAATTTTTAATTTATCCTCCGTAACCTCGCCCAAGACACGAATTCCTAGACCTGGTCCCGGAAATGGCTGCCGCCAGACTAAATCATGTGGAATACCTAGTTTTTCCCCTAATTCACGAACCTCATCTTTAAATAACTTGCGCAATGGCTCAATCAATTTAAAGTGCATGTCTTCTGGCAAACCACCCACATTATGGTGGGATTTAATCGTCTGTGCAGTGTTAGTCCCGCTCTCAATCACATCAGTATACAGCGTGCCTTGTGCTAAGAAGTCAACTTCCTGCATTTTTTGTGCTTCTTGGTTAAAGACTTCAATAAATTCATTACCGATAATTTTCCGCTTTTGTTCAGGATCAGTTACCCCTTTTAACTTGGTCAAAAAACGTTCTTGAGCATTCACACGGATAATGTTCACGCCTAAATCTTGGTTCAAAGCCGCCATGACTTCGTCGCCTTCATTTTTGCGCAGCATTCCGTGATCAACAAAAATAGCAGTTAGTTGGTCGCCAATCGCTTTGTGGAGCAGCGTTGCAGTCACACTCGAATCAACTCCGCCCGACAAACCTAAGATGACTTTTTTATCCCCAACTTCGGCTCTAATCTGTTCAACTTGCATTTCGATAAAATCGTCCATTGTCCAGTTGGCCTTAGCCTGACAAACTTTAAACGCAAAGTTGCGCAGAATATCTAAGCCATACTGCGTGTTGCGCACTTCAGCGTGAAATTGAATTCCGTAAAATTGTTCTGCCTCATTGGCAATGGCAGCAATTGGGCAATTCTTACTTGAGGCTACCGTCTTAAAACCTGCTGGTGCTTCAGTCACCAAATCGCCGTGACTCATCCAGACAAATTCTTTGGCAGGCAGATTATCAAACAAAATCGAATTAGGGTCTTCCACCTGAATATCCGCACGACCATATTCGGAATTAGCTGCTTTTTCAACCTTGCCATCCAAATAATGCGACATTAGCTGCATTCCGTAGCAAATTCCCAAAATAGGAATTCCTAATTTAAAGATTGCTGGATCAACATTAAGCGCACCTTCATCATAGATACTGTTAGGACCACCAGAAAAAATAATCCCTTTAGGATTAATTTGTTTGATCTTTTCCATGCTAATATCATGCGGTAAAAGTTCAGAATAAATACCAAAATCGCGCAAACGGCGCGTAATTAGTTGATTATATTGACTGCCAAAGTCCAGCACGATTATTTCGTCAAAATCTGCCATTGCTTTTTTCACGCTGCACACCCTTTTCATTTTCTAAACGACATATCTAAATTAATTCAACTGTACTAAGAATTAAGCTAACGGTCAACCTTTTTTTCATCCAGCAACAGATTTTAACGAATTATATCTTATAAGTTGTCCCAATAATTCGTTTTTTTGAAAATTTTATTCTTGCACAAGTTCATCTGCTTTGTTAGAATGCGTTCATCAAGTAAATATTGATCTGTATATTGTCGTAATCAGGGCGGCAGTTTCTACTCAGAACCGTAAATTCTGAACTATGGGTCAAGTAGCAATTTGGGCAGTTAAGCTGACTGCTTTAAGGGCTTCTTTGACCGTTTTTAGGTGAAAGAAGCCCTTATTTTTTTCAAGGAGGAAATTGTGAAGTTATTAGAAGATCGCATTCGGCGTGATGGTGAAGTTTTACCCGGTAATGTCCTAAAAATCAATTCATTTTTAAATCATCAGGTTGATCCCGAACTAATGATGGCAGTCGGACAAGAATTCGCCCGCCTTTTTCAAGATAGCGGCATTACCAAAGTCTTAACTTGCGAAGCATCTGGGATTGCTCCCGGCATCATGGCCGCTTTTGAACTCCGCGTTCCCATGGTCTTTGCCCGCAAAAAGAAGCCGTCCACTCTCAATGACGCTGTCTACTGGGCAGATGTGTTCTCCTATACCAAAAAAGTAACTAACAAAATTTGCGTTGAACAAAAATTCCTCAGTAAAGATGATAATCTACTAATCGTCGATGACTTTTTAGCTCATGGTGAAGCTGTCAAAGGGCTAATTAGTGTGGCCGAGCAGGCCCATACCAATGTTGCCGGAGTAGGCGTTGTAGTTGCGAAAAGTTTCCAAGGTGGCAGCGACTGGGTCAAAGACCATGGTTATCGGCTGGAAGCCCTCGCTAACATTACTAACTTTACAGACGGCAAAGTAGTATTTGCGGGTGAAGCATAATGGCGCAAACAGAAGTCAGCCATCAAAAAGCCGCCGTTTTAGGATTACAACACCTATTGGCCATGTATTCTGGAGCCGTGGCTGTTCCTTTATTAATCGGTACTGCCCTCAAGTTCTCTGCCAGCCAAATGACTTATCTAGTTTCGATCGATATTTTCATGTGTGGCTTGGCGACACTTTTGCAGTTACTGACTAACAAGTTCTTTGGCATTGGTTTTCCAGTAATCTTGGGTTGTGCGATCCAAGCTGTAGCCCCCTTGCAGATGATTGGTCAAAAGTTCTCCATCAATGACATGTATGGCGCAATTATTGTGGCGGGGATTTTCGTAGTGCTAATCGCGGGAATTTTTGCTAAAATCAAACGCTTCTTTCCACCTGTGGTAACCGGAACGCTAATTACTACTATTGGCTTAACGCTAATTCCAGTTGCGATCGAGAATATGGGTGGCGGCAACGCTAGTGCTAAAGACTTCGGGAGTGGCCAAAATTTGCTATTAGCCTTTGTGACTATGATTATTATTCTAGCATTTGAAATCTGGGCTAAAGGCTTTTTGCAATCAATCTCCGTCCTAATCGGTCTGATCGCCGGTACCATCATTGCCGCCTGCATGGGCTTAGTATCTTTTGAACCTGTCTTTGATGCTTCATGGTTTCACTTACCGCAATTGTTCTACTTTGGCGTGCCCAAATTCGAGTGGTCATCAAGTATAACCATGATTATTATTGCGCTAGTTTCTATGGTTGAATCAACTGGTGTTTTCTTTGCTACTGGAGATTTAATACACCATAATCTAACCGAAACTGATCTCAAAAAGGGTTACCGCGCAGAAGGCCTTGCCCAAATCTTTGGCGGCTTATTTAATGCCTTTCCTTACACCACCTTTTCACAAAATGTTGGTCTGCTGCAACTGTCTGGAATTAAAACCAAACGTCCAATTTATTGGGCTGCAGGTCTACTGATGACAATGGGCCTCTTACCTAAAATCGGTGCGCTAGTTACGATTATCCCGACTGCAGTTTTAGGTGGCGCAATGATTGTAATGTTTACTATGATTGCTGTACAAGGAATGAAGACCTTAACTAAAGTTGACTTGAGTAATAATAACAACGTATTAATTATTGCCATTTCGATTGGACTTGGCTTAGGAGTAACCATTTATCCACAGCTTTTCCAAAACTTACCTGATACAGTGCAACTTTTTCTGTCTAACGGGATTGTGATTACTAGTCTGTCGGCTACAATTCTAAATGTTTTGCTCAATCATCAGACAACTTCAAATTAATCACAAAGCAACTTCAAACCGAAGTTGCTTTTTTTCAATACTTGGCAATTTTAGTTTGCTAGTTAGTGCCTTTTTTTAATACAATAGTAGATAAAGCAAAAAGAGAGGTAAAATTTATGAAACAAACAGAATGTACCACAATTTTAGTTGGTAAAAATGCTTCAATTGACGGTTCAACCATGATTGCCAGAAGCGAAGATGGCGGTCGAACAATTATTCCAGAGAGCTTTGAAGTAGTAACACCTGAAAAGCAACCCAAGCATTATGAAAGTGTGATTAGCCACCAAAAGATCGATGACGAAGATCTTTTAGCTAATCCGCTGCGTTACACTAGTGCACCCGACGTTTCTGGAGAGAGCGGAATCTGGGCAGCAGCTGGGATTAATTCTGACAATGTTGCTATGACCGCTACTGAAACCATCACTACTAATTCCCGCATTCAAGGGATTGATCCACTAACTACTGAAGGTGGTCTTGGCGAAGAAGACTTTGTTACCTTGACCTTACCATACCTGCACTGTGCCCACGATGGCGTTAAACGCGTCGGCTACTTATTAGAAAAATATGGCACCTATGAAATGAACGGCATGGCTTTTGCTGACAACGACGAAGTCTGGTACCTTGAAACTATTGGCGGACATCATTGGATTGCTCGCCGCATTCCAGATGATGCTTATGTTGTTGCACCCAACCGTTTAAATATCGACGAATTTCACTTTGGTCAAGACGGTTACGAAGCAGACAGCGGCTTAGAAGGTTTAATTGCCAAATATCAACTAAATCCTGACCGTGAAGGTTACAACATGCGTCACATTTTTGGTAGTTCAACCATTAAGGACGCTCACTACAACAACCCACGTGCTTGGTTTGTTCACAATTATTTTGATCCAAACTTTGGTAGTGAGCCAAGTGACCAAGAACAACCATTTATTTGCTATGCTAATCGTAAAATTAGTATCGAAGATATTGAATGGATCGAGAGTTCACACTACCAAGACACTCCTTATGATGTATATGGTTCAGAAGGGACTGAAGCCCAGAAGAAGGCCTTTCGTCCAATCGGTTTAAACCGTAATTTTGAAACCCATATTTTGCAAGTCAGAAATAATGTTCCTAGTGAAGTTGCAGGCGTACAGTGGTTAGCCTTTGGTCCAAATACATTCAATTGTATGGTGCCTTTCTATACTAATGTAGAAACTACCCCAGCTTGTTTCCAAACTGGCCCTAAGTTTGACTTAAAACAAATCTTTTGGCTGAATAAATTGACTGCCCAACTTGGTGATACCAACTTTAAGGTCTATGGTGAATTAGAAAATGATTTTGAGCAAAAATCACAAGCACAATGCCATATGGTGCAACACCAGACTGATGACAAGGCAGCCACTTTAACTGGCAAAGAATTGCAAGCTGCATTAACTGCAGCTAACGAGCAAATGGCTGACCAAGTTTACAACAATACTGTCGAACTACTCGGCAATATGGTTGATGAAGGTCACGGCTTAATGACACTGAAATACGATTTACTCGATTAATTAATGATAAAAATAAAACCGCTCAGATTAATTCCTGAGTGGCTTTTTTAATGCGAAAAATAACTTTTTAGATGTATTATCGATAACAACTTCATTATAACTAAAAAATGTCTGTTACTTAGATTGTTTTAAATATTTATTTTTATCCTTTGCTTAACCTTATTAAATTGACATAAATTCTATCTTTACTTTTTGATTAGTCGCTTGGGCAATTTCACTCAACAACTTTGTAGAAGCATTCATAGAACCACTCTCAATTCGCGCAATTGTAGATTGCGGCTTACCCACTAACTTTGCAAATTCTCTTTGACTTAAGCCAAGACTGTTTCGCAAATCTCTTACTTGTACAGCAACTTCAAGGTTCATATTATCCTGAACTGCTTCTTTGGCAAATTCAGAATCGCGCATACTTCGTTCACGCGCATACTCATCAATTTTACTCATTATTTTTACCTCTTCCAAAATCATTTCTTCTATTCTTAGCCTTACTTATTTCCTTAGTAGGTGTTTTTTGATCCTTTTTAGTAAAGCCATGCATTATAACATAATGATTATTTTCAAAATGAAAATAAATTGCTCTTTGAATGTTCGAGGAATATTGGCTACGAATTTCAAACAAATTACTTTCTAATTTCTTAACCCATTTTTGACGGCTAGCTATTGTAACCCATAAAATTCAATATTATTAATCATTGCATACAACTTAGCCGCTTCTTTAGCTGGTAAACTGTCTAAAAATGATTTGAATTCTTGCCAATCATAGTAATCAAATTCAATTTTCTTCATAGACATATGATAGCATGCTTGCTATCATATGGCAAAATTACTCTATGCAGTTAACCTAAAATCTAAAAAAGCTTGAAGCACCTTAGCTTCAAGCATTTTTTTGTATTAATTATTTTTCTATTACATCTTGAATGGTGACATCTGCACCAAGCTGCTGCATCTTGGTCTCAACCCGATCATAGCCACGCAAAATATTATCTGCGTTGTTGATCACAGTTGTACCATCTGCCATTAAACCAGCAATCATCAAACAAGCACCAGCCCGAATTTCACCAGCCGAAACTGTCGCACCATGTAATTGGTGTGATGGATGAACTAAAATAATGCCATCTTCAGCCTTAATATCCGCACCCATCTTGCATAACTGCTCTATATGACCAGTTCGCTTAGGATAAACTTGATCAATAATGACGCCTTCACCAGCTTTAGCAGACAACAACAACGGAGTTACAGGTTGCTGTAAATCTGTCGCAAAGCCAGGATAGGAATCAGTCTTGATCTGAATCATCCTAAGATCCCCTGCCGGATAAACATAAACTGAATCCTCATCCGCATCAAGCACAACGCCCATCTCTTCAACTTTTGCAAGGTAAGAATCAAGGTGTTCCTCAATAATATTATGAATTCGCACACCATTACCGATACACCCTGCCAAAGCAATGTAAGTACCTGCTTCAATGCGGTCAGGAATAATGGTATGTGGTGTCTGCGCTTTAAGCTGGGCCACGCCCTCAATGCGAATGGAGTCAGTGCCAGCACCACGAATTTGAGCACCCATATTATTCAAAAAAGTCGCCAAATCAATTATTTCTGGTTCTTTAGCCGCATTATCAATAATAGTTTGTCCATGGGCCGTTACGCTGGCCATGATAATATTCATTGTCGCCCCCACAGACGGCATTTTCAGATGAATAGTTGCTCCATGTAGTCCATCTTTAGGAGCAGTAAGTATTATTTGATCATTTTCATTTTTTACACATGCACCCAGAGCTTCAAAGCCCTTAACATGCTGGTCGATGGGGCGAGGTCCAATATCATCCCCACCAGGAAAGCCCACAACAGCCTTGCCAAAACGACCAAGAAGTGCCCCCATAAAATAATATGAGGCACGTAAACTCTTGATCTTACCACTTGGTAGTGGACTCATCTTAATGTTTTCTGGATCAATGCACAAAGTCGTCCCGTTGAATTCACAAACGACATCCATTTCACTCAACAAATCCATTAAGTTGTCGACATCAGCAATCCTTGGAACACCTTCCAAAGTTACCTTTGTCCGTGACAAAATTGATGCTGGAATTAGCGCCACAGTTGAATTCTTCGCGCCACCAATCCAGACATCTCCTTGTAGGGGCTTTCCACCATGAATTATCATTTGCTTCATTGGCGAAAAAATCCTTTTCTAATTTCGATTAGTCATAATAATGTTAAAGGAATTTTACAGAAAAGACAAGAGAAGACCACTATTGTCCCTATTAAAAAATTAAAATTTATTACTATGTTAATTTTTATTAAAACTTCTTAACTGGTAAATCACTAGCTGCGCCAATGAAGGAGCGGAACAAACCCTCTGCCTTTTGTGGTCTACTTAAAAACTCTGGGTGATATTGAGCAGCCACAAAGAATTTATTTTGCGGAATTTCAATGATTTCAACCAAATGATTATCAGGCGAAACACCAGAAAAGATCATACCAGCTTTTTCAAAAGCATCACGATATTCATTATTAAATTCGTAGCGGTGACGATGACGCTCTTGAATAACCTCTTGGTTATCATAAGCTGCCGCGGTCTTAGTGCCCTTTTTCAGTGCTGCTGGATAAAGTCCCAAACGCAAAGTACCGCCAAGGTTTTCTTCATCACGCTTATCAGCCATAATATCAATTACATTATGCTTAGTATTCGGATCAACTTCGGTTGTGTTAGCATCTTGCAAGCCTAAAACATTGCGAGCAAATTCAACGGTTGCCATTTGCATCCCTAAACAGATACCTAAGTATGGCAAGTCATGTTCACGAGCATACTTAATTGCGATAACCATGCCCTCTAAACCACGTGAACCAAAACCACCAGGTACAATTAAGCCAGCAGAATCCTTTAGATAATCAGCAATGTTATCTTCAGTAATATCCTCTGCTTGGACTTTATTAACCTCAATTTTACTATCATATAGATAACCCGCATGTTGCAAGGCATCAGTTACTGAAATATAAGCATCTTCTAGTTCAACATATTTACCAACTAACGTTATCTTAGTAGTATGATGTAAGTTCTTAGCACGTTCATCGAGCTTCGTCCATTCACGCATATCAGCTGTTTGCTTAGGACTAGTAATATGTAAAAAGTCACATACCTTTTGATCCATGCCTTGATCTTGAAAAGAAAGTGGCAAATCAAATAGCGATGGCGCGTCAATTGATTCAATGATTCGGTCAACTGGTACATCAGTAAAAGTTGAAATCTTGTCTTTCAATTCTTGCGCAACTGGCTTCTCAGCACGCAACACTAGCATGTTAGGTTGAATTCCAATACTGCGTAGTTCAGCTACAGAGTGCTGAGTTGGCTTAGTTTTCATTTCTTTAGCAGCATGTAAATATGGAACTAAGGTACAGTGAATGTACATTACATTTTCTTCGCCAACTTCGCGTCGCATCTGTCTAATTGCTTCCATAAATGGTGTCGATTCAATATCGCCAACTGTCCCGCCAATTTCAGAAATAACTACATCTGAATCAGTAGTCAGACCAGCACGCATGATCTTTTGTTTAATCATATCCGTAATATGCGGGATGACCTGAACCGTAGCACCGTGATAATCACCACGGCGTTCTTTTTCCAAAACTTCTTTATAAATCTTACCAGTCGTTACATTAGAATACTTACTAGTGCGCACATCGACAATTCGTTCGTAATGTCCTAAATCAAGATCAGCTTCTGTACCGTCATCGGTTACAAAAACCTCACCATGTTGATAGGGATTCATGGTACCTGGATCGATATTAATATACGGATCAAACTTTTGCATTGTTACTTTTAGTCCGCGATTTTTTAGTAGACGGCCTAAACTTGACCCTGTAATTCCTTTACCAAGAGACGATACCACGCCACCAGTAACGAAGATATATTTTGTCATTAGCCAAACTCCTTTTTAAGAAAATACAGAAAAATAATCAAAAATAAAAAAAGCTCCCATAAAGGGAGCATAGTTGCACATAAGGTGCCCAAGTAAAATACTAGCGATTTTTAACACCAATGTCAAGCTAATTATTCTTCTTCGCCGTCGTCATCTTCATCATCATCTAATTCAGATAATTGACCTTCAATTCCATCCGGCAATTCTTCTTCATCAGGTTCATCATCGATATCGGCTTCAGCATCAAAGTCATCAGCATCATCACTAGCAACAGCATCCAGATCTTCATCTTCTGGATCATCGTTATCATAGTCGATAATATCATCACTGCCAGTAGCATCGGCTAAGAAAGCATTAACCTTTTGATGGTGAGTTCTGGTATCTTCTTGATCTTCATCTTCTGGGTGGTTAACCTCTTCATCAACAGATTCATATGGAAACCATGACCGCAAAGCCCAGATATTCTCCCCCATTGAGATGAATTCACCATTGGTGTTCATATCTGTATAAAATTGTGGCAGACGTTCACGAATCTCTTCGTCACTTTCACCTAAGAAGTTCTGTACCGCATTAACAATATCGGCAAAGGCCATTCTTTTGTTATTATCTTCTAAAATCGCGCGAGCAACTTCGATCATCGATAATTCGTTACGATTTTTATCTTTAAAGTCGTTTAATCCCACAGTTGCATTCCTCTCTTTTAACAATCATTCTTATTTTACTAGGCGTTTAGCTAAAAAGCAACGTGACAGTATAGTTACCTATTAAGTATAGTCCACTAAAGAGGTCATATTCAATCTGAAGTTCTTTAGTAGCAGCATTTTTAGTGAAAAATTTAAGTAATTTGGTCTTACTAGTTAAATCCGTCTGATACCCAGCAGCAATCATTTTACAAGCTTTCGTCTCATAGCTATTGAAATGCAGCAATGAATAGTTTTGCTCATCTTGACTACGCTTAATGATGACATCATCTGCTTTAATAACTAGCTTAACAACGGTTGTCGCATCTTCTTGATAAGTTACCCTAGTAATCCCATTTTGCTGCGTCAATTGACCATTTGCTTGATGAGTAAAAGTTTCTGTTTCTTCTGCCTGCCTAATTGTACTTGTAAAAGTTACCTTAATGTCACTCATTTGCGCTAAAACCCCATCCATCTTAAACATTTAGCTAATTATTTGTTATAATTTTAGTTAGATAAGACTATTTTAACCGATATCTACTTAAAAATTAATGGGCAAGTTCGAGGAATTTCTAATGGCAAGATTTAGCAGCAAAAAATTAGACAAAGAAGTTGTATTACGTGATCCAGTTTACGGCTATATTCATATCGAAGATCAAGTCATCCTTGATTTACTCAAAACCAAAGAATTCCAACGGATGCGGCGAATTAAGCAATTAGGGCCGATCAGCTTTGTTTTTCCTGGGGCAACTCATACTCGTTTTGAACATAATTTGGGCGTATATGAATTAGTTAGACGGATTTGTGATATTTTCGCCAAAAAATATCCGACTCGTACTAGTGGAGATGGTCTTTGGGACGATAATAATCGCTTACTAGTTGAATGCGCAGGAATGTTGCATGATATTGGACATGGTCCTTATTCACATACTTTTGAGCACCTATTCGGCACTGACCATGAAAAAATCGGTCAAAAGATCATTACTGATCCAACTACTGAAATTAATCAAGTTCTTAAACGAGTTGCCCCCAACTTTCCAGAATTAGTTGCCAGTGTGATTGCCAAGACCTATCCTAATGCCCAAGTAGTCAAAATGATTTCTAGCCAAGCCGACGCGGATCGCATGGATTACCTTGAACGGGATGCTTATTATACAGGCGTTAGTTACGGTGAGTTTGATTTATCGCGAATTTTACAAGAAATCCGACCATATAACAACGGAATTTGTTTTACCAAAAGTGGGATGCATGCAGTCGAAGACTATATTGCCTCACGTTACCAAATGTATCAACAAGTTTACTTTCATCGGGTAGGTCGCTCGATGGAAGTCATCTTACAACACTTACTTGAGCGCGCCAAAATTATTTATAAGCATGGTGGTCTGGCAGTAACGCCTAGTTTAGGACACTTTTTGGCCGGCAATTGGACATTGGATGATTATCTCAAACTAGATGACGGCGTTATGGAAACTAATTTTTCATTATGGACAGAATCTACAGATCCAATTTTAGCAGATTTAGCCAATCGCTATTTGTTCCGTAAACCATTGTCTAGTGTGTGTATTAATCAGGAAACTAAAAACTTATTACCGAAACTAAAGGATTTAATTAAACAAGTTGGCTTTGATCCCAATTACTATACGGCAACCAATTCTGCTTTTGACGAACCTTATGATGCATACAAACCCACGGGTAAAAATGCTAATAGCCAAATTGAGATCATGCTACAGGACGGTCAGTTAATCGAATTATCCCAATTAAGTCCACTAGTTCGAGCACTTAATGGTACTTTACAGGGTGATGAGCGTTTCTTTTTTCCTAAAACTATGTTATCTAATAGTGATGAACCACAAATCTTTGACCCACTCTACCAACAATTCCAACGCTACGTTAAAAATGGCGCTCTGCGATATTTACGTAAGCCCAAAAAATAATAGAATCTTTATCCTGCTACAAAAGATACCGTTGGTACACTTTACGGCAGGATATTTTGATTATAAAAAAGCAGCACTTTAAGCAGGATTGCTTAAAGTACCGCGAATTAGTTTTTTTATTAAGTGGATTTAGCAAATTAACTAAAGAACTTATTTAAAATTCCTTAGCAGCTTTCTCCTTGATGGTGTCAGCTGAGTGTTGCAATTGTTGTTCTTCATCAGTAGTCAATGGCAATGTAACTTTTTCAACAATTCCATCTCGACCAACAACTGCAGGATAAGACATATAAGTGTCATACTTTTCTAAGTAATTAGAAACTGGCAATTCAGTTCTTGAATCACTTTCTACTACTTCAACCAAATGAACAGCAGCTGCTGCAATCCCAAAATTAGTGTATTGCTTACCAGCATAAACAGTATAACCACCCTGCTTGATCTCTTCATTAATATCAGACAATTGCCAATTCTTCGCTTGGGCGATTTCTGTCATTGACTGCTCTAATACCTTAACCGTTGACCAAGCCGTGAACTGTGAATTACCATGTTCACCCAAAGTAAAGCCTTGAACAGAGCGTGGATCAACATTCATCCGCTTACCAACTGCTCGTTTCATTCTTGCGGTATCAAGCAAGGTTCCTGTACCAAAAACATGATCTTTTGGTAGTCCCGTTACTTCTTGATATAGACTAGTAATTACGTCAACCGGATTAGAAATACAAATAATGATGCCGTCAAAGCCGCTTGCTTTAATCTTAGCTGCCGCATCACTGACATGTTCCTTATTATATTTAAGTTCACCAAAGCGATCTTTAGCAGACAAAGACACATCACCAACTGCACTGACAATAATTTCCGCATCTTTAAGCGCTGAATAATCATTGACAGTTATATTAGCATGATGATGCAAATTAGCCATGGCGTCTTCAAAGTCCAACGCATCAGCGTTAGCCTTGTCTTCTTTTTCATCAATTAAAACTAAATCATCAACTAAGCCAGCAACAATTAACTGATGAGCAACTGTCGCACCAACATGTCCATCACCAATAACGCCAATTTTATGAGTCATGATTATTCTCCTCCTAAATTTAACAGTTAAATTTCAACTACAATAACAGTATAATTATTAATATAAGTTTCATTATAAACTAAATTTTACTAAAAATAAATTTAATTTTAAAAAAATATTATAAAGAAGGAAATATGGAAACTCAGAGTGAAGCTGATGTTGGCGACTACTTAAAGGTATTCGCTTGCACTGCTGTGATGTTACAATCAATTTTATCATTTATTTTAAACAGTAATTTAACTAAAAGTACTCAAATTACCATTGGCCTAATCTTTAACCTAGTTAAATTCACTGCTCCTGCATTTATTTTTGGCATTCTTTATACGTCAATTAGAACTAGCCAAAAGCAATTACAATTTAATTACCACTCATACCTTAGCCAGCAATTGCATAACCTGTTTATCCCAACTATCTTGTGGACATGCTGGTATCTACTCGTAATGCCGCAATTGCAGCAACATGGCCAGTTTACTAACTGGCAAACTTGGCTGAAGCAATTTTTCAGTGGTAATGCTGCTCCACATTTATGGTACAGCTGTATGATGCTTCAATTTATAATTTTTTATCCATTATTCTTAAAACTGATAACTTGGGTCAACCACTCAAGCAAAAAATGCAGTTTAGTTATTAGTCTAGCAATTATTGGTCAGCTTTTATGGTTAGTAATCTATAGGCAACTAGTTTTTCAAGGTAATACTGTAAGTTCGTGGTATTGGCTTGATCGGTTAGGAATCAGCTTCTTGATTTATGGAATTTTGGGTAGTTTAGCAGGCCATTTTAGGCAACAGTTCTCTCAGCTAATAAAACGGTTTAGTCCAGTCATAATCTTAGTTTGGATCATCGCATATTGGTGGATCAATCACCAATTACTTCAATATGGCATGCCAATCAAACTTGAACACGCGACATATTATCAAGTATCAACGACCCTTTATGATCTCGCAACGATTTGCCTAATTGCATTACTGGCCTTCAATCAGATTAGCCACAGCCGTCCTTGGCTTAGACTAATCCATTTCTTAGCAACCTATGCCTATCGCGCATTTTTAGGACATATTTTTTGGTTAGAACTTTTATGGTTAAATTTAGAGAAAATATTTTCTAAGCTTAATCCATTACTTAATATTCTTATCTTAACAATCTTAACTTGGCTGCTATCTTTTGCATGTGCAATTATGCTCCATGTAATTTCTCAAAAAATAAAGATAGTTTTACAGTTAAATTAACAAAAACAGCCACTATGCTTTATTAACGTAAAAGCCGTATACTAAATTCTAGGAGGTACTCTAAATGAAACAAGTTAAAATTGGTAATTCAAATTTTAAAGGTTCAGCAATTGCCCTTGGCATTATGCGCATGAATAAATTAACAATTGCTGAAGCAGTTAAAGCCTTAGAAACAGCCCAAGAAGTTGGCATTAATTACATTGATTCAGCTGATATATATGGTCATGGTCAAGCCGAAACGGTATTTGGTGAAGCTTTTAAAAAGTCCTCATTAAAGCGAGACGATTTTTACATTCAATCAAAGACTGGAATTGTTGAAGATCCTAACTTAAATTACAAGACAACTAGATATGACTTTTCTAAAAAGCATATCATAGCAGCAGTTGATGGCATATTAGAACGAATGCAAATTGACTATTTAGATAGTCTATTGTTGCATCGCCCAGATGCACTGATGGATCCTGCAGAAATTAGCGCAGCTTTCGACGAACTACAATCAGCTGGCAAGGTTCGCCATTTTGGTGTATCTAACTTCAACCCAATGCAAACAGCTTTGCTTCAAAAAGGAATTAACCAAAAATTGTTGATTAACCAACTGCAATTCAGCGTAATGCATACTGGTGCGATTGATTTTGGTATTCATACTAATATGACCGATGAGCGCAGCATTGACCATGATCGCGGCATTTTTGATTATGCCCGCTTGCACGATATGACTATTCAGGCGTGGTCACCATTTCAATATGGGCAAATTGAAGGTAACTTTATTGGCAACCCAGATTTTCCTGAAGTTAACCAAGCCTTACAAAAGCTTGCTGATGAAAAGGGTGTATCAAAGAATGCGGTTGCTGCTGCTTGGATTTTGCGTTATCCAGCAAATCTGCAAGTCATTATTGGTACGATGAATCCAGACCACATTGTTGATAGTGCCAAAGGAGCAGACGTCACATTGTCTGCACAAGAATGGTATGATGTTTACTTAGCTGCGGGTAATGATTTACCTTAAAAATACATTTAATAACTTAAATAAAGCAACTTGACTAATTTCAAGTTGCTTTATTTTTTACGCGCATAGCTATTAGGAATCCGCAATTTAGCACGATACTTAGCGATCACTCTTCTGCTTAAATGAATGCCTTGGTCAGCTAAAAGAGCAACTATCTGCTGATCAGTCAGCGGCCGAGCAGGATTTTCAGTTTGAATTAACGTTAATAATTCATGTTCAATTTTAGTCTGCGAAATGTTATCAGTCACTTGGCGTGGAAACAAAATCTTTAGACTAAAGATTTTATTCTGACATTGGATATATTTATCTTTAATCGCGCGGCTAATTGTACTTGGAGCTAAATCCAGTGCTTGCGCTACTTCTTTTAAGCCAAGTGGCTTAAGCTCTTCTTTTTTTAGGCTGAGTAAAAAATCATGTTGATAGTGCCCAACATATTTTCCTAGCCGCATCATCGTCTGGTGACGTTGGTTAATTGCATTTTTTAATTCTAAATAACGCTCACGTTGCGTAGAAAAGTATTGCTGCTGATCCGTTTGTGCTTTTAACTTAGTATAGCTTGCTTCATCAAAAATCAATTCGGGTATTTGCTGTTGAAAACTTTCCACAGTTATACGCTGATCTACAACTTTATAAATCAAATCGGGTACTAAATACTGAGTACTATCAGCTGCAACATATTCACTTGCTGGCAAGGGATTAAGTGTTTGAATACTAGCTAAAGCTGCGGTTAATTCTTGTCTAGAATAATTCAGCTGCGACCAACTTGCTGGATCAGCCAATAATTCTAGCTGTTGATCGATCAGGATTCGTAAAGCAACTTGATCGAAATTTGTTATTTGCCGTGCCTGAATTAATAAACATTCATTGAGATCTTGGGTACCAATTCCACAAGGATCTAAACTTTGCAGGCTTTCTTTAGCATGCCTTAACTCAACAAAAGAAAGCCCTGTTTGGTCAAGCAGCTCACTAGTTCCAGTTCGCAAATAACCATCTGCTGCCAAATTATAAATTAATTGCTTAACCGCCGCTTTGTTTTTACTTGTCCAGTTACTTAAACGGACCTGCATTAGCAAATGATCAGTTAAGCTCTCTGCCTGTGGATCGGCCACCCATTCTAACCCTTGACTTTCAGTCTGAGGTTCACGTAATGAAACAAACGGATCGCTAGCCGCCAAATCCTTTATTACATTAACCAAGTCATAAGTACTATATGAAAGAACCGCCAAGTTTTGCTTTAATTTTGGCGATAAAAAAGCCGCGTCACTAACTGCTCTTTAGGTTTTAAAACCATTTTTTGCATCTGCGACATCGGCTTTTTCACTTCCTTACTTTTATTACTATTATAGCAAATTAGTAAGAAAATTTATCTTTTTAATTAAAAAGGAACAAGTTTTATTATGTATGAATTAATTTGGGAGTTTAAGTTTAATTAGTTAGTTTAACCATTAAATTTCTTACTACCTAACTTCATGTGGAAATTAGGATCCTTTGGAGAGTTAGGATCAAAGCCCATTTCTGGTGAAACGATAGAAGCCATAACTTGTAAAATTAGTGGATAAATAAAAGTTTCAAAATCTTTTGGCACAGTTACATCATAGCCGAAATGATTACCATTGTATGCATCTGAAGTATCAACTAAATATAGATTATTTGTCCAATCACCTAAAACTTCAATCATTTTGTTACATCTAGGCTCAGTACCATTGTCCAAGATTAACACGCTGGCTTTTTCATTCATTGCATTGTAAATTCCATGGATAAATTCATCAAAATCATACCCAGTAATTGGTAAGCGGCAAGTTTCTAAGACCTTTAACGAGCCTTCAAGTACATCTCCGTATAACATAGCTGGGCCAACCACACGTAAATTATCAGTCTTAGCTAGTTTTTCCTTGTGTTCTTCAACCCAATCTAAGGCACGTTGATAAGCATGCGGGAACTGCTTCATTGTATTATTGAGGTCTTCAAGATCTTGGTTAAAATCTGCTTGTTGCAAATTACCATTAGCTAAACCAAGATAATCAGCTAAAAGTAATAAATTCAATTTAGTTGCGTAATAGCCTTTGGTCTTGGCACCAGCTTTTTCTTCACCAATATTAACTGTCATTATTTCATCAGCAATGGAATCAATGTATGCATCTTTTTCACCAGCCATGGTTCCAATAATACAACCAGCTGCCTTGGCGTTCTTCATCGCGTCGAAGGTACTAAAACTGCTACCACCTTGAGAGATCCCAATTACTAAAGTATGGGAATTATCACCGATAAAGAAGTCTGGTGTTAACATAAATGGATAAAATGCCAATACTTCAATTCCTGCACGCTTGCGCATTAGACTCTGCATCTGCAAACCTGAGTGATAACTAGTTCCAGAACCAGTAATGATCACTCTTTTAATATCCCTGTTAGCAACACTTGCAAACAGCTCTTTACTGCCTGACACAATTTTTTGTAATTGTGCAGGTGTTTGTGAAATATATTGTTGAATCAAGTTCATTTTTTAGTAACTCCTTTATAAAATCCCAATTACATGTAATAAAATACCTAAAACTAAAATACCAACAGTCAGCTTAGATGTACTTACCTTTTTTCTGATTAACCAAAATACCAATAATGTTATTAATAAAGGCAACATCTTAGGCATAATTTGATTAAAAATCGATTGTACCTTTACTGTTGCACCACTCATCGCAAACTTCAATGGGGTTGTCACTGGTAACATAGTTGCCACCATGCCACCAACTACCATCATGCCGATTATTCCAACAATCTGCATGATCTGATCCATAGCGCCATTTTTTTGCACTTCATCAAGAGACTCGATGCCCCATTTATAACCGTACTTTAATCCAAAGAATCTCAACAAAAAAGCAGGTGTATTGTAAAGAACAAAAAATAAAATCGGTCCTAAAATATTACCTTGTTTTGCAAAAGATACCCCAATACCAGCCGCAATAACTCTGAAGGTACCAAAAAGAATTGAATCCCCAATCCCTGACATTGGTGCCATCAAAGCTGCCTTAACCGAGTTAATCGAATCTGGGTCTACAGCTTCTGGATTGTTAGCATGTTGCTCTTCCATTGCTGATGAAATTCCCATAATCATTGGCGTCATTGCTGGAGTACAGTTAAATAAAGATAAATGTCGCTTTAAAGCATACGCCTGATCATCTTTGTCAGAATACAGGCGTTTAATAACTGGCTCCATGGCATATGCATAGCCAATATTTTGCATCTTCTCATAATTAAAACCACCTTGCAATGCAAAACTGCGCCAAAATACAGAACGTAAATCTTTTTTGGTTAATTTTTTCTTATTCAAAATCAATTTCCCCCTCAGTCAAATTATCTTTAGAGTTATCTGATTTAGTTTCTGGCGAACTGTCATTGCCGCCCTTGTTTCCACCAAATAAGACAATAACTATCGCTATACAAATAGCTAATAAAGCTATACCCGTAATGTCTAATTTCAAATATGCACATAGGAAGAAACCTAAAAAGAAGAAAACAAACAGCTTCTTGGAAAATAACATATCGAGCAATAGCCCAAAACCTACTGCTGGTAAAAGATTTCCGGCGACCGTTAAGCCATCTAAAATAATCTTAGGAATCGCATTGATAATTAGATTAATCTTTGATGCTCCCAAAAGCATTGCTAAAAATGTTGGAATAAAAGCACTAAAGAAAAATAAGATAGTTGGTAATAACAGCATCAAGTTGATGCCTTTAAAGTTAGCCGTTTCTGCATACCTATCTGCCTTATGCGAAAACCACAAATTAACAACTCTAACCAAAGTACCTAAATACGAAGCAAGTACTGCTACAGGAACTGCTATTGTTAACGCAACACCGATTCCCTTATGAGAAATAATTGCTAAAGCAGTTCCGATTACTCCACCTGTAACATAATCTGGTGGAGTAGCAGCACCGATCCCTGCAATTCCCATCCAGATAAGTTCCAATTGAGCACCAATGATAATTCCTTGTTTAACATCCCCAAGTGCCAGACCAACAAACACACTTAAAACAATTGGTCTACCAAATAAGGTAGCACCTAACACTCGTTCATCTAAAATACCGATACCGGCAATTAAGCCGACTAATAACGCCTGTATCATCTCATCACTCTTTCAGTAAATCTGAAAGACTTAATTTTTTATCTCTAGGCAGCATTCTAAAATCTAGCTCAACTCCCATTGATTCAATCTCTTTTAAGTCTTCAATATCCTGATCAGTTACAGCAACATAATCATTTAATTTTTTCTTGCCTTCTTCAAATTTAACTCCGCCGACATTAAGGTTTTTAATGGCACCATTTGAGCCTTTAATTAACTTTAAGGCGTCAGCAATAGTTCTAACCAAAACTAAAACTTGAGCTTTTTTGGCGTCCGCGAATTTTTGAACAATCGGTCCTGATTCCTCAACACTGCGAATGTATAATTTAACCCCGGTTGGTTTGGCCAAATCTAAAGCCATAGCTTTAACCTTATCCTGTTGAGCTTCATCATTTGCTACCAAAATTGTATTGGCCCCAGAATTTGAAGTCCAACCAATTGCCACTTGACCATGTAACAAGCGTTCATCAACTCTAATTAACTTGAGCATTACTTTTCACTCTCCTCTATTATTCTGTTGCTAACATCAACCACTCCTGATTGAGCAGCGGCAACTATTTGCCGCACCAATTCTGCAGTTGTAATATTATCAGAATCACTAGTTAACAAAGTTAGCAACATTGGTAAATTCAGACCAGTTAATAACGTAAACTTGTGTCCTTGCAATAATAATTCGGTACAGATATTATTGGCACTTCCACCAAACAAATCGGTCAAAACTAGCAAGTTACTCTCATCAAACTGACCTATTATGGCTTCAAGCTCCGCTTTGGCCTGAACAGTTGATTTTTCCTTGGTCATACCAAAACAATGAACATTAGGTACCTTACCCACGATCAATTCAGCAGTTTTCTTAAATTCACTACTTAAGTTGCCATGAGTAGCCAGCACAATATCTTTCACACAATGACCTCCTTTACAAAATCTATTTACACTAGCTTATTAGCAAATATCGTGCCAACTACTGTGAATTTTGCTAGCCATGGACAATAATGTCTCTAATATAAGCGGTTTCAGGATCGTTAATATTAATTGAAAAGGCGTTCTCCAGCACACTATTATATTTTTTTAAAACACTAAAGTAATGATCTCGCTCAATTTTACTGTTATCACCATCATACTTTTCAATCTCATTTCCACGAATAATTCTTTCGATCATATTGGCAATATGTACATATAAAGAAATTTGGACACGATTACTAATTCGCTCATTCAGGTCAGTTTGCACACCTTTGAGATACTTACTAATCATGGTCATCACCTTATCAGGCGAAATAATTGTTAGTGAATCTAAAATTCTGTCTAACGAAAAGTTCTCAACAAGTCGTTTCTCCCACAGATCCAGATTTTTATCATTAGAAAATGGCTGCAAGATATTTTTTAACGGTTGAATTTTTTCTCCAGTAATAATCTCTTCCAGACCAAAATATGGTATTTCTGGCACATCTGGGTTATCTATCCCCACAATTGCAATCACATTACGATTAGTAAATAAATCTAGTTCTTGATAGTTGATTAATTCTTTAAATTCAAGTGCTTCTATTTGAACTTCAATCAAGTCATAAAAACTTTGATCTAAAATCTTTTTAATTCGTTGAGCACTACCTAGGCCAGACATACAGGTTGTAATAATTGTAGGAACTATTTTAGTCTGTGCAACACACAATCTGCTTTGAACGGTAGTTTGCGAAATTTTTCCTTGAATTGTTCGTAAATCTTTTTGTAAAACCAGCTGATTACCAATCTCTAAGGCTAAGCCCATACTAAAATTGTTAATTACTAACAAATCACATTCACATTGTGCTTTAAGAGGATCAATAATCGAGTCTAATGACCCCATATCCATTAAAATAATCAGCCCTGACTGTGGACTAATTCTTTTAACTAACTTTTTTAGATTATCAATCATTTCAGAGCGAGAAATATCTGGTTTTAGATCGATTGCAGTGAACACACTACTTTGCAAAAAATGATTACAAGTATCCGCTATACTACTAGCAGTCGCATAACCATGAGCTACAATAATTGCCGGAGTCTTAGGTGAGATGGCTAAATTATCATTAGCAGTTAAAATAGCTAACCACAATTTATCACTGGCAGTTAAATTAATTTCAAAGCGCATTTCTAATAGCTTGGCAATTTGGTCAATTAATTGCAATTCTGTCGCAAACAATTGCTCAAGACCAGTAAAATTATCAAATTCACTAAAATCAGTCTCGAATTCATCTCTCATTAAGCAATAAAGATAGACAGCTATGTCATAAACTGAAGAGTTCTTAAAACTTACTGAGTCAATCTGTGCCACTTCAAAGATATTAACTATTACTTCTGCGTAATCAGAAATTAAGGGGCGCTCCAAGTTATAAGTAGCATATAAAATATTATGCGTCGCATTTTGAACAACTTGATAGTAACGCTTTTTATCTTTTACTTGCTTTCCTTCTAAATTTAACAAGTTTTGCCAAGCAAATTTAATCTTAGAAGTAAATTCATTATTATCTGAATTGATTAAGGTCTTAAGTGTATCGTTTGGATGAAAAACCAACTTTTCTTTACCTTGAGCAATTGAATAATGTTGTACTTGGACCTGTTTTAACAAGTCTTTAGGTAAATCTCCTAGCTTAATTTCTAATTTATCGTTACCTAGGGCTTTACTATATTTTTTGGCAACAATATTTTGCAAACAATTTTTTAGTTGACCGACATTTTCTTGAAAGTGACCATGATAAATTAAGCTTAAGCACTGTTTTGAAATCGCAATCTCACAATTTATTCTTTTGGCTTGCTCAATAATTAAGGCGTAAGTCAACATCCGCTGCTCATATGCACCCCGTTGCTGCAAGGGCGGTAATTTGATTTTAATCGGAATTCTACGTAAAAAAGTTTTTAAAAAACGTTCCTCTTTTTCAGTCGTAGCAAAAAAGAGTCGTGTTTTACTCTGAATCTCTTTTGAATCATCACCAATTGGAGAAAACGTTCCTGTATCTAAGTATTTAAATAACTTCTCTTGACCCTCAACACTTAAACGGTGAACCTCATCCAAAAATAAAATACCATCATTAGCAGACTGCAGGGCTCCTGGCTTATCTTCATTGGCACCAGTAAAAGCATCTTTGACATAACCAAATAACACACTAGATAATAATTCTGGATTATCTGCATATTGAGCACAGTTAATTACTACCAATTTAGACTCATTTTTTAAAATTTCTTGATCTTTGCCATAATCAAACAGCTTTTTAACCAAAAAAGTTTTTCCCGTACCAGATTCCCCGAAAATAATTGCTGGCAAACCAGCAGGTGGATAGATTAACGCTGCCTTTAATTGTTCAATCACTTCTTTTAAGCTACCGTTCCATCCGATAATTTGCTCCCAAATTAGATTCTGATGTTCATTCCTAAATTCGGCAATGCTAGAATAGGTATGATTGGTATTCGTCATACTAACTAACCTTAGATAAATTACCGGTCTAGTATTAATCTTGATTAATTCATTGCTTCTGTATAATTCATTCAACCTTTTACTAATCACTGATCGATCTTGACCAACTTTCTTAGCAATCAAAGATGTCGTTGGTGCTTGCTCAAGGTCATAGTCCTTCATAAATTTGGTTGTTTGTTCTTTTATTAATTGCAGGATATTTATCGCTTGATTTTCCATACCGTTTTCATCCTCCGTATTAATAAATAATAGCACATTTAGTTTTAATTATTTTTTAAAAATATAAGCCTAAGAATAAACCAGTTGAGTAGTCCTATCACAATCGCTACTTTTATTTTTTCGTTAAAAAAGCCAGAAGTCATGCTTTTCAGCATAACTTCTGGCTTTCGAATTTTAATTATTTACAAAAACGTTTTACAATCTCTTGGTTACCGCGGTCTAGCTTTAATTCACTTTGGGCAAGTTTATCCAAAATATCTGCCAACATGATTTTTTTCATTTCGGTCTCAACTGCTATCTGTAATTTTTGATATTCTGTGGTTAGAATTGTTTGAATATTACCACCAACAACACACTTAGGTTCAGTTTTGGCATCGATCTGAAATAAGTATTGATGATCGGTTGCTTGATAAATATCATAAAGCGTAATTTTAGTAGCTAATCGTGTCAATTCCGGGCTTGAACGACCATTACTAGTCGTAATTAATCCGGCTCTTCTTAAATTTCCCATAATCTTGCGTACGTTAGAAGGATTGGTTTGAACGCTTTCTGCAATTTTAACACTGGATACCCAGTCAGTATCTTGGTAAATAGCTATGTAGGAAATGATATGAATTGTATCACTCAACTGGATAGAATTACTCATAGCTGATCTGCTCCTTAACTTTGATAATTTTATAACTAAAGCTTCTTGACTATTATAACTCAAAGGATTATTCTAAACCTGTATTTTTAAAATATACAGGTTTTAACATTATCAGTGAGCAGGAGAAAAATGACGATGAAAATTTTAATTACAGGTGCAACCGGTGGATATGGTAACTACGCTTTGAAAAAATTATTGCAATTAGTTCCCAAAAACGAGATTATCGCATTGGCTAGAAATCAAGAAAAAGCGCAAAAACTGGAAGACCAAGGAGTTGCAGTTAGAATTGCCAATTATGATGATCCACAAACATTGAATACTGCTTTTCAAGGGGTTACCCGACTGCTCTTTGTTTCTAGTAGTGAAATTGACAAGCGCCAGGCACAACATCAGAATATTATTGCTGCTGCACAAAAGAATGGTATATCTTATATTGCCTATACTAGTTTCGGTGAAGCTGACACTTCAACTAGCCCACTAGCAGTAGATCATGCTTATACTGAAAAATTAATTCTTGCCAGTGGCATTGAACACACTTTTCTTCGTAATAACTGGTATCTAGAAAATGAAGCTAGTTTAGTTGCTGCAGCTTTGAAGACCGAAAGATTCGTTCATGCTGGTGGCGATGGTAAAGCTGGTTGGGGTTTGAAACGTGAATTTGCAGAAATCGGAGCCCGTGCAGTTTCTGGCAAGTTTAACTTCCCTAGTATTTTAGAAGTTGGCGGTCCACTACTTACATACCACCAATTAGCTGATGCACTGGCTAACGTAACTGATAAGAAGTTAGCAATTAATGCTACTGATGCACAAGCATCTGCTAAGTTTTTGGAAGATAATGCTGACTTGCCAAAAAATGCAGCTGAATTTTCAGCCTCATCACAAGAAATTGTTAAAAGTGGTAGTTTAGCAATCGAGACTGATGACATGATCAAGTATTTAGGTCATCCATTAACTCCAATTGAAGATGCCGTAAAGGAATTATTTGTCAGCTAATTAGCAGTCTTAAAAATGCAAAAGTCCTAATCATTGCTTAATAGCCGATTAGGACTTTTTAGTATAAATTATTTTATCTTATCTAATGAATCTTTAACAGCTTCTTTAATAGCTTTGCTAGTTTGTGAAGCACCAGAAACTGCATCAACGTCATAAGTATTAGCCGCAATCATTTTTTGTGGTAACTCTTTAACAGCTTTGAGTCCATAATCATCACTTTCAGTCTGCTTAAGAATTTCGATATTTTCAATCTTACCATCATCTTTAACAGTGGTTCTGACAACAACTCCATCTCCCATACCCTGATTACTATAACCAAGATATTGATTACCAGCTGTTGGATATTGATCGCCAGCTTCATCACTCTTAGCATCGAAGTTTTCATTAATCGTTGCTTCATTCAGATTTTGTCCACCAAATACAGGTAAAGCTTGTTTAGTAGCAGCTGCATTTTCACCAGCAATTTTGCCAGAGATCAAACAATCTGCAACATTGCCACCAGTTGTATATTTATTAACAAACGGTGCGCCTAACTCACCAGCTTCATATAAATGCGGAATTGGCTTACCGTCTGGATCAAGAACCTGTGAATGTTCATCGCGGCGACCCCCACCTTGAGTATTAAGCATATTCTGTCTTAACGCAATTGCATAATATGGACCATTAGCACTAAACTTACGTAAAGTTGCTGGGTCACGGTGAAATGCATAGTCCTTGCCTTGTTGTGCCATAAAATCAAATTCAGTGATCGTATTTTTAATTGTTGCTGGATCTTTATCGATCTTTTGAGCCAATTCAGTGATTGTTTCAGCTTCGATCGCGTGATCTAAGAAACCAGGAACTTTAAGTCCATCATCTGGCTCATTCTTAAGTTCATCATATTTTTGCTGATCAAAAATCATGTATGGTCGCTCTTGATTTAATGGTACCACCCAGTTTCCATGATTATAGATATGGCCATGTCGATTCATTTCGGCTTCATTAAAGTACCGTGTACCATCATCACCAACAACGACCACACTACCACTAGAGCTTTCTTGCCAAAAGACATTGAGAGCATACGTTGAACGTTTCCCTTCAGCTTGACGAACAGACAAACCATGGAATTGACCTAGTGATTCAAATGAACGCATATTCCATAACTGCGCATTCACTTCTTCTAGCATTTTAATGCCATCACCTTTATTGTATAAGGTACCAATTGGTGATAAATATGGTGATTGTAAGAAACTCTGAATCATTTCTTTATTATTTTCAAAGCCACCAACTGCCAATACTACACCATTTTGTACCTTAATATTACGCAAAACGTGGTCACGCTCAATTTGTACACCAATTACTGTCTTAGTAGTACTATCTTGAATTAAATGCTTAGCTGGTGAAGCGTACCAAACATCAATTTGATCACTACGATCCAAGACTTTTTGTCGTAAAATTTTCCACAATGCTGCATCATCAATATCCTCATGGACTAAATAGGCATCATATGAATCAGCATCTGGCATTTCTGGATATTCAGTTACATAAGCAGTTGATGGTGTTCCAGCCAACAGCTTTTTCATACTTACCGGCTCAACATCCAGATACTTTTTAAAGTAATCTCCCATATTAGCCATGCCTTCAACAAAAGTATCAAAGGTAGCCTTATCCGGCTTTAATGGAGCTGCCAAATGTTCGTGATAATTTTTCAACCCCTCATAGTCTGTTCCTGCACCAACCATTTGACCTGAATACCGAGTATTACCACCCTCATGGCCTTCTGGTGCACTGTCTACTAACAGAACTTTAGCTCCACTATCTGCCGCAAATCTCGCAGCAGTGGCACCAGCTCCACCAAATCCTAAGACTGCAACATCATAGACTGCATCCCATTGAAATTTTTGATCATTAGTCATAACTTAACCTCCTACTAAAAAACTATTGTTTACGGTTTCATTAAACACTATAATTATCAGTATGTGAAATGCTTAATTATTAAAATTACTATTACAAAATAGGTATAGTTATGAATCGTCAATTACTAATTATCTTAGAAACTCTTGAAAATAGTGACTCTATTTCAGCAGCAGCTCAAAAATTATACTTGAGTCAACCCTATATCAGCCGCTTAATTAAAAAATATGAGAACAAATACAATGTTATCCTTGTCAAAAGGAGCACACGCCCAATTGAATTGACTCCTGCTGGACATCTCCTAATTAATTACTTACGCAAAGATTTTCAATTACAGAATCAGCTTGAAAGTGAGATGGAAGAATACGAACAAAATACTTTTCCAACGTTGCGCATGGGCATTACCCCTCCCTTAGGAGAAAATTTCAACTTAACTGTTTTACCACAATTATTCAATAAATTTCCTAATTTAAGAACAAATACCGTTGAATTTAGTACCACTAACGCGGAAAAGGCCTTTAAAGATGGTCAACTAGATCTATTTGTTGGTAACACAGTACAACTGCCCCATGTAGAAAATTATCCATTGCATTCAGACCAACAAATTTTAGTGTTAGATAAGAATTCACATCTATATCGCGCTGATAGGACAGAGATACTTTTTAAACCAACTATTTTTCAAAAACTAAATCATGAAAAGTTCATTGTTGTTGATAGTGAAATCCGTTATCAAAATATTATCAATAACTATTTTAATGACATTGGCATTCAGTTTTATCCCAGTATTCACGTACGAGATTCAACAACTGCATTCAAACTAGCAGCCTTAGGTTTAGGTAACATGACCACTAGTATCAAGGCCATTAGAAGTTCAAATTGTAAAAATATAAACTATATCAAATTGCCTATAGATAAAGTGTGCATTAACTTTTCTTTATCAATAAGTCGAAATAGAAAACTGGGAAAAGAAATTACCTATGCGAGTAACATTATTAAGAAAGATTTTACCAACAAAATTTTATCTTTATAATTGCATAATAAAACCCTGAATTTTAATTCGAGGCTTTATTTAGAGCAAGTGTCTTATTGTAAATCTTTTTAGTTAATATCACATAGCTCAACACCATAAAGTGTTGCTAAATCACGAACTTGTTCTTCAGTTGCTGCAAACGACATAACTGTATGGTGACCACCACCAGCCTCAATCCACTTAGTCGCTCCATTCTTGAGTCCTGGTTTTGGAGTCCACATCTGTTTAGCAACAGGTAAATTAGGTGTATCCTTTTCTGCTTTATGAGCATCAACAGGATAGGTTACCAACTTAAAGTTATCGCGAAAATCTGCGAGAGTAACATCAATTGCATCCCCTTCATCACCTGAAAAAACAAGCCGTGCAGGATCTGCTTTGCCACCAATATCAAGTGGATGAACTTCAACACGTGGCTTTTCAGAGGCAATTGAAGGATCAACTTCCAGCATGTGGGAACCAAGAATCGCTTCGTGGCCTGGACGCAAATCCAAAGTATAGTCTTCCATAAAAGCTGTCTTAGTATTATGGGTCATGATCTTAAAAATCCGTAATAAACCAGCAGTCTTCCAATCACCTTCACCAGCAAAGCCATAACCATCACGCATTAGCAATTGTGCAGATAAACCTTGTAATTGTTCCATACCATGTAAATCTTCAAAGTTTGACGTAAAAGCAGTATATCCGCCACGCTCAAGGAACTTCTTCATAGCAATATACTGTTTCAGTTGATAACGCACAGTTGCTTGAAATTCTTCTTTACTTTGATTACCTTGAACCATAATATATTTTGACTCTAAGTCAGCATATTGGTCGTCAATTTCTGACTCTTTTATCTTGTTCATTTCAGCAACTAAATCACCGATACCATAGTAGTCAACTGTCCACCCCAATTGAATTTGTGCTTGAATTTTGTCACCTTCGGTAACAGCCACACTACGCATATTATCACCGAAGCGGCAAATTTTAGTCTTAAATGATTCGTCGTATGCAACCGCAACGTCTTCCCAATCAGCAATTTGTCTCTGCACTTCAGAATCTTGCCAGTGTCCATAAATAACTTTATTATGCTTCTGCAAACGTGCATTGATATAACCATATTCTCGATCACCGTGCGCACTTTGATTCAAGTTCATATAGTCAAAATCCATGGTATCATACGGAATATAATCTAAATATTGCGTAGCAAAGTGCAACAATGGTTTCTGTAATAATTGTGTGCCACGAATCCAGTTTTTAGCTGGTGAAAAAGTATGCATCCAAGTAATCACACCAGCTACATTATCATTATAATTAGCTTCCTTCATGAACTTAGTGATTTCATCCGCAGTAGTTAAGACTTCTTTGAAGACAATTTTATACGGCAAATTGCCCTTTTCATTTAAACCAGCAACAATTTTCTTAGAATTTTCTGCCACTTCTTTTAAAGTTTCTTCACCATATAGGTGTTGACTTCCTGAAACAAACCAGAACTCATATTTAGGTATTGATAACATTAGTGTTTCTCCTTATTTAAAAATTTACATAAATAATAATTTTATAGTTTAGCTATGGTATCTAATTGAGACATCACTTCCTAGTCTTTTTAGCATGAGTTTTTGATGCTGCACTATTTTGCCCATAATAAGCATTCTGACCATGCTTGCGATAATAATGCTTATCTAATAAATATTGGGGCAATTGACTATCTGCCCTAGTTAATTGCAAAGTGTGATAATCTTCTTGAGCTACAACTTCTAAAACCTTGGCATTATAAACTGCTTTTGCTGGATCTTCTCCCCAACAAAACGGCCCATGTTGACTAACTAGTGCTCCTGGTGTTGCTGCATAATCAAGACCGCGCTCTTGAAAAGTTCTAACAATTGCCTTCCCAGTATTTACTTCATAATCTTCTGTAATCTCTGCCTCAGTTAAAGCATCCGCTGCTGGAATAGCATTATAAAAGGTATCGGCATGAGTCGTGTTCATCGCTGGAATATCCATTTTGGCAGCCGCAAACGAGACTGCCCAAGGTGAATGCGTGTGAACTATCCCACCAATTTTGGGAAATTCGTTATATAAAACCGTGTGCGTTGGTGTATCACTGGAAGGATTAAGTTCACCTTCAACAACCTCACCTTTTAAGTTCACCACTACCAAGTCGGCCGGCTTCAGTTCTTCGTATGCAACACCTGATGGTTTAATCACAAACAAGCCACTGACACGATCAATTCCCGACACATTTCCCCAAGTAAAAGTCACTAAATCTAGTTTTGGCAATTGCATATTAGCTTGGTAAACTTCCTCTTTTAACTTTTCCAACATACTAATTCACCTCGTCTTCTAAAATATCTGCTTGATTCTCAAGCTTTAATGCCTTTTGATAGCGTTCAAGATAGCTGTTAGCACCTTTAACTCCGTCTGCTTCTGGACTCAAAGTCATTGTTTCCGAATTAATAAATACTTCACTATCAAGAAAATCTGCTAAATTTTTAGTCGTAGTAGACTCACTATATTGAGCTAAAACTGCCATTCCCCACGGTCCACCTACACTGGCATTGACCATGACAGAAATCGGCAAATCTAAAACATTAGCTAAAGTTTGTTGACCGACAACAGGTGTCTTAAATAATCCTCCTTGAGCAATCATGACATCAGTTTTAACGTTTTCTTCTTTAGTTAGAACGTCCATTCCTATCTTTAATGGCGCATAGGCCGAATAAAGTTGTGCTAGCATGAAATTGCCTAAATTAAAATGGCTGTTAGGCGTTCTGACTAGCATTGGCCGACCCTCAGCAGTTTTAGTTACCGGTTCCCCAGAAAAATAGCCATAATTAACGATCTTGCCAGCGTCTGGATCCGACTTAGTCGTTGCCAAAAATAACGTACTGTAGAGTTCTTCTGGACTGAGATTTTTGCCCAGTCGCTCAGCAAATTCCTTAAAAATATCTGACCAGGCATTAATATCAGACGAACAATTATTAACATGAACCATTGCCACAGGTAACCCGGCTGGTGTAGCTACTACATCAATATCTTGATGAACTTTTTGCAAGGCTTGATCCAAAACAACCATTGAAAATTCTGACGTGCCAACAGAGATATTCCCAGTTCTAACTCGAACACTATTGGTACTAATCATCCCCGTACCAGCATCACCTTCAGGAGGTGCCATGATACTACCTGGCTCAAGAGTCCCAGTAGGATCCAATAATTTTGCACCTTTAGCTGTTAAGTGCCCAGCTACCTGACCTGCAGTTAACACTTCTGGTAAGATGTCTTCAATTTGCCACGAATATTTTTTAACTGCTGGCAAAAGGTTAAATTGCTCAATTTTCTCACTATCGAAATGAGCACTTGCATCCACTGGAAACATTCCAGAGGCATCACCAACTCCAATATTTTTTTCACCAGATAGTTGCCAATGAACATACCCCGCTAATGTCGTCATATATGCGATATCTTTGACATGCTCTTCATCCTGTAAGATTGCGTGATATAAATGTGCTACACTCCAACGAAGTGGTATGTTGAAATTAAATAGTTCGGTTAGTTCAGCTGCTGCATCGGCCGTAGTCGTATTACGCCACGTTCTAAATGGAACAAGTAGCTGATCATCTTGATCAAAGACAAGATAACCATGCATCATTGCACTAATTCCTATTGCGCCAATCTTTTTCAGCTTAACATGGTACTTACCATTAACATCTGCAGCTAGTTGCGCATAACTTTGTCTTAATCCAGTCCAAATCTCATCATCGGTATAGCTCCATATACCATCCTTTAAACTGTTTTCCCATTGAAATGTTCCCGTTGCAATTGGCTTAAAGCTATCATCAATTAATACAGCTTTAATCTGAGTCGACCCAAATTCAATTCCTAAAGCCGTTTTACCTGACTGAATTAATTCAGCCGTTTCTGTGATATTCACTAGACCACCTCTATAACTCAAAACTCACTTATTGTGATTTGTTCCTGCTTCTTCAATTTCTTCTAAAGTATGACCCTTAGTTTCTGGCACAAAGAATTTAACAAACAAAACTCCTAAAATACAGATAACGCCAAAAATGCCAAAAACCATTTCTTGTGACATAGAAGCTGTCATCATTGGAAACAATAATCCTACTGCCCAGGAACCAACCCAGTTAAGCGATGACGCTAGGCCAGAAGCCCGTCCACGGATTGCTAACGGAAATATTTCTCCAACTAATACCCAAGTTAATGGCGCCCATGTAAACGAATAGAATGCAACATAGATACATAAAAAGACTACGATCATTATTGGGTTAGCATGTGGATTAATAATATTAATTACAGATGGCAATAAGAATGAAAGTCCCATTACTGTGCCACCTAAGATTAATAGCGTACGCCGATTAAACTTTTCAGCAATAGCAATGTAAACTAGAGAGCCAGTCACTAGAATTATTCCTTGAATAATCGGCCACATTAAAGCAGAACTCGCCTTACTACCAGTAGCCTTTTCAACAATTAATGGAATATAGTAAAATATCGCATTAGCGCCTTGGAATTGTTGGAAAGCTGCTACACCGACACCAGCTATCACTAAGTAACGATACTTGCTACTAAATAACGAACCCCAAGTGGTTTTTTCAGATGCTGAATTTTCTTGCTCAGCTGCTAGCTTGATTTCATTTATTTCTGTTGAAATTTCTTCATCATTTTTTCTGATATATGACAGAACTTGACGAGCTTGTGCCTCCTTACCATGTTTAATTAAAAATCGTGGTGACTCTGGTAAACGCAGAACTCCTAAAAATAAGATAACTGCTGGAACTGCAGCCAGACCCAACATCAAACGCCAATTCCAAGGTTCCGGCAATCCCTTTAATAAAAAGTCCATAATATATGACAAAAGCATTCCAGAAGTTATCATCGTTTGATTCAAACCAGACAAACTTCCACGAGCATTAGCAGGGGCCATCTCTGACATATAAGCTGGAACTAGTGCTGATGCTGCACCTACTGCTAAACCTAATAAAACTCTGATAATTATTAAATAAGTTGAACCATTATTTGGTGATAACATCGACATAATAGAGAATAAGGCAAAGATAACTGCTGAAATTAAAATCATTTTTCTTCTACCCAATTTATCAGACAATTGACCAGCTACAGATCCACCAAAAATTGCACCAAACATAACTGCAGACGTAATCCAACCAACGATTGTGGCATTAGTCAGATTCCAATCATTTTGTAAGAAAGGCAATGCACCAGTCATCACTCCTATATCATAACCAAATAAAATCCCACCAAAAGAACCAAAAAAGTAAACATAGTTACTAGATATTTTCTTATTTTTTTGTTCGACCAAAACTATCCTCCTACTACAAAGTTCTGTTTTTTGTAATCGATTTCATAGTACATTTATTCATCATGATTTACAATAGCAGCAAAAATTCATTCGAATGATTTTTGCAAAAATAAATATTTTAAATTCTTTTAAAACCTGTATTTTATTAAACTTAAAAATTTTATTTATTTTTTTAGAGTATTTACTTAACCAATTTTTCAATCACATATGTGCTATAATTATTGGTAATATAGGTTATTTAATCTATTAAAAGCGACAAAACAAAAGATTCAAACCTAATCAAGTTATTCATAAAAATATAATCGAATAAATTTTGAAAGAAAACTAAATGAAAAGCGACTATCTCATAATCAAAGAAAAAATAAAAAAAGAAATAACTTTTGGCAACTTCAAAGTTAATCAAAAGCTCCCAACAGAAAATGAATTAATGTCACGCTTTGACATGTCACGCTATGCGGTTCGCAAGGCTCTAACTGAACTACAAAACGAACATTTAATTTACAAAGTTCAGGGTAGCGGGATGTTTATTCAAGATTGGAATAAAAAATGGCAGGTTAACCCAGAAAGCAAAACTATTGGGTTAATCTGCACACACATTGCTGATTATATTTTTCCAAAAATCATTTCTCAAATCGATGCAGAGATTGGTGAACAAGAATACTCACTCTTGTTAGCCAATACTCATAATCATCCTGAAAAAGAACGTGAAAGCTTAATTAAATTGCTTGATTCACAAGTTGCTGGTCTAATTATCGAGCCTAGCGAAAGCGCAAAACCTAGTCCCAATCTTGATATCTATCAGCGAATCGCCAAAAGCAAAATTCCATTACTTTTTATTAACGCTGAATATTCCGGCTTGAAATTTCCATCAATTACTAATGATGATCGCTCTGCTGAAAAGAAACTAATTAAATATCTGCTTGATTTAGGCCATCGGTATATTTTGGGTATTTTTCAAGTTGATGATCTCCAAGGAGTTCATCGTATGGAGGGTTTTGCTCAAGCATATCAAGAAAGTAATGCTAATTTATCTAATAGTAATATTATCATGTATAGTTCACATGACTCCTTTCAAACTATTAGCAAGAAAATTGATTTGTATCTGAAAAGTACTGATTCTTTACCAACCGCTATTGCCTGTTATAACGATAGCTTGGCCGTTCAAGTACTTGATATGCTAAGAAAAAGAAAAATTAATGTTCCTCATAATATCTCATTAGTCGGTTTCGACGATTTTGATTCTGCGGCTTATTTAACGCCAAGCATAACTACCATGAATTACGAACGCACTACCGTTGGGAAAGAAGCTGGCCGTGGAATTTTGAAATTGATTCAAGGACAAAAGTTTAATTCAATCGTTCATCAGCCAAAAATGAAAATCCGTACGTCCGTTGATGTACCAGTTAGATAATTTAAAAAGGCCACTAGAATATAGTGACCTTTTTATAGCTATTAATTTTTTATGCATATAAAATTTTAGAAATAAAATCCTTAGTTCTCTCATGCTGGGCATTTTCAAAAATTTCTTTAGGAGTATTTTCTTCTAATACCTGGCCTTCATCAACAAATAAAACTCGATCAGCTACTTGCTTGGCAAAACCCATTTCGTGAGTAACTACAACCATTGTCATACCTGCTTTAGCCAATCCCTTCATAACCTTTAGAACCTCTTCAACCATTTCCGGATCCAAAGCTGAAGTTGGTTCGTCGAATAGTAAAGCTTTCGGATGCATTGCAAGTGCACGGACAATTGCAATCCGTTGTTGCTGACCACCACTTAATGAGGTTGGATAACTATCTTTTTTATCAACAAGTCCTACCTGATTCAACAATTCAATAGCTTCCTTAGTAGCAGTTTCATTATCTTCATGTTTAACAGTTTTTGGGGCATGGATAATATTTTCCATAACAGTATAATGAGGAAACAGATTAAATTGTTGAAATACCATACCAATTTTTTCATGTGTTTGCCTGGTTACTTCAGCTTTTACCTTTCCTGACACAACCTCGCCATCAACTAAAATTTTTCCACTAGTAGGCTGTTCAAGTAAGTTCATCTGTCTAAGCATGGTACTCTTGCCAGATCCAGACGGCCCGATAATAACTACAACCTCACCATCATTAACTGTCAAGTTAACTCCTTTTAAGATTATATTATCACCATATTTCTTAACAACATTACGCAACTCGATCATTAACTTTCAGTTTCCTTTCAATAAATGACAAACCAACATTCAAAATCCATGTCATTAGTAAATATAGCAACGAGGCGATAATCATTGGTTGCAGTCCTAAAGCAGTTGACCCTCTCACGGTTTGCGCACTAAACATTAAATCAGAAATTCCCAATACAGATACCAAAGACGAATCTTTAATATTGCCAATAAGTTGATTGCCTAGTGCGGGCAAAATATTCTTAAACGCTTGTGGCAAGATTATATCAGTCATAACCCGTGACTTGGACATTCCTAAACTCAGTGCAGCCTCTGTTTGTCCTTGTGGCAAAGACTCAATCCCCGAGCGAATAATTTCCGCAATATAAGCTGCTGAATAAAGAGTTAAGCTGATAACTCCCGTCATAAAATCTGGAATATTGATTCCTAAAACCATGGGTAATCCAATATAAACAATATAAATTTGAACTAGTAAAGGCGTATCACGAATAAATCCGATATACATCTTAGCAATTACAGAAACCAGTTTTATTTGGGAACGTTTCATCAATGCAACAATGATTCCCAAGATTAAACCCAAAATAATTGAAATTACCGCCAGTTCGATAGTAACCTTTACCCCAGTAAGGAATAGCACCCAATACTTACTTAAAAATGAAAAACTTTGTAACATATTTTCACATCCACATATCTATTTCTTACTTAACTTTTTTGGCGTAATCAATTACCCATTGTGCATATTGTGCCTTATTTTCAGTAACCACCTTATTAACTGTCTTCACAAGATCTGAACTTGCATTCTTGGGCATTGCAATTGCAGCACCAAGGCTTGAATCTTTATGTCTAAATGAAGTTATCTGTAATTTAGGATTCTTTCTTGCTAAAATCGTTGCTGTTGGCACATCGATCGAACAAGCATCAGCTTTACCATTATTAACTGCTAAGGCTAGATCAGTAACTTTACTGAGCTTCTTAAATTTTGCTTTAGGATAAAGCTTTTTAAGCATTTCCTCTTGAGTTGAATTATTCACAACTGCAATTGTTGCATTGGCAAAATTCTTTGTATTCTCATACTTTTTAGCTTCAGACTTACGAACTAGCAAAGTATTCGTACTACGGTAATATACCTTACTAAACTTTGCTCCCTGTTTTCGCTCTGGCGTAGGGCTCATTGCCGTAATCAGCATGTCAACTTTGTTACCCTGCAAAGCTGGTAATAATCCATCAAAGTCCATCGTCTTTATCTTATATTTAACCCCTAATTCTTTGGCAACCTTTTTTATTAACGGAATATCAGCTCCCTGCACTACATTATCAGAATTTTGAAATTCGTACGGTGGATTTGAGTTAATCATTCCAATCGTTAACGTTCCTTTATCCTTAATTGAACTGACTGATGTTTCATTATTCTTTTTGCTGCAACCTGAAAGCATAACTAATGCCATTCCTAGAGTTACCATTACAATTAATAATTTTTTATAAAATTTATTTTTCATAATTTTATCCTCCTGCTATTAATAATCTTATTTTTATCTAATTTATATAAAATTATAACCTTAAAATCACATTAAGTAAACAACTTTAAGCAATTTACATTCGCAATTTATCACTGTAATATCAATAAATACAGAAAATATTATTAATTTGTATTAAAAAATATATAACGGCTTATTTTTTGTAATATATATTTATATAAAAAAGATTTAACTTGAACTTTACGTGTTCAAATTAAATCTTTTAATTTTATTAATCTGATAATCCTAATTAAAATTTCTAAATATGGAATTCATACCGATTAGAATCAATATACTGTCTTCCTACATGAACAATATTGCCTTTTTCATCAACTACTGTTGCCTTTAACATTAACAATGGAAAGCCAAGTGATTTTTCCAAATACTTCGCCTCATTATAATTAGCTAAAGCAATTGAAATGACCACATCACTTGAAGATAACTTCTTTATCCCATATTTATTATGCAATACTTGATAAAGCGATAAAGTAAGATCTTCATTTCTAAGTTCTCCAAATTTCGGTAACGGAAAATAATTGCACTCAAGCATTACCGGATCGTCTTCAATCAAGTGTACACGTTCAATCATTAATGAACGCTCTGTTTCTAAAACATCCTTTAAATCATCAGGAGTGATTACCTCTTTAATCTCAATTGTTTTCGCACTTGGATTAAAGCCTTCCTTTTTTGCCGTTTTAGAGAAGCTTTCAACTCTAGAAGACTTAACAATTCTTCTAACTGTTTGCGGTTTACGAACAAAGGTTCCTACTCCTTGTACTTTTTCGACTAGACCATCTTTGACTAGTCCCTTAATTGCTTTTCTCAGAGTGACTCGGCTAACACCAAATTGTTCACACAATGCAAATTCATTTGGTAATTTACTATTAATCGGATATTCTCCAGAAATAATTTTCTGTCTGATTTTTTCCATTACTTGTGAATATAAAGATCCTGTTTTTGTCAATTTATTCTCACCTATCACTCAAAAATACAATTTTAGTGCCTTTTAGGACAAACTAAAGTAGTCAAATTCAATTATATTATTAAATATAATAAAAGAGAACTCTAAAAGCAACAGAGTTCTCTTTTACTTAGTTATATTTGAACCTACTAAATTAATAAGTTAACTTCCACATGTAGCGACGCTTAGTCAATGGGTGCTTTCTTGCAATGGCTAATTCTTCAGCATATACCCGCATTACACCTGTCAAAATCATTGGATTGAAGTAGTCAATGACATTTTCACTAGCAATCTCGTTTAGACCATAGTCTTTAGCATCGATATTAGTAATTTTAGCGTCAAATCTTTGCATGAAAGTCAATGCTCTAGCGTCAAGGTGACGTGTACTGCCATCGTTCATAAATAGTAAGTATGGTGCGTCAGTTTCTGTTAGTTCAAACGGACCGTGGAAATATTCACCAGTATTAATTGTAGGAGCAGCAATCCATTGCATTTCCATAAATAGGAATGAGGCAGTTGAATAGGCTGCACCAAAGGTAGCACCACTACTTAAAACGTAAATAGTTTTTTCATCCTTATATTTTTCAGCAAATTCTTTAGCTGCAGGACCAACAGATTTAACTGCATTTTCAATCAAATCTGGCATACCATCAAAGGCTTTAACTGCTTCATCGTAATAATCATATCCTTCAAATTCTTTAACAATTTCAATTGCCAAAGCTAAACAATATGACATCTTTTCTACTTTTTCGGCATAATTCTTGTGGAATCCATGAATAATCTTATATTGAGTTTCCTTAATAATTGGTGATTCTTCACTATTAGAAAGTGATACTACATGTGCACCTAATTCTCTTGCCTTCTTAGTTGCGGCTACTGATTCAGGGGTTGTACCACCCAATGATGCAGTAATAACTACAGTATGTTCACCAATACCTTTAGGTGTATCATAATTAAATTCATTTGCCGTATGAATTGATGTCAACAAGTTTTCACTTTCATGAGAAATAAAGTAATAACCTGGATAAAGATCTGCCATTGAAGCACCACAGCCTACAAACAGGACCCGATCAATTTTAGGTTGATTCTTCTTTATATCCTTAACAATTGTTCTAACTTTTTCAAAATCCATAATTTAAAATCTCCTATAAATACTTAGTAATAAACTATTTAAAGATGCCTAAAACACTTAACAAAATACCACCGACAATACAGATAACCATAATCCAAGCAGTGTTTACCTTCTTTTTAATTAGGTAAAACATTACCATCGTAAATGCTAATGGCAACATCTGTGGAAAAATCGAATCTAACGTCTTTTGCAATACAAAAGATTTACCAAATTTAACAGGCGTTGTAATCCCAATCATGGTAGCAATCATTGCCCCAATGACCATTAATCCAATGACATTCATCAGCGACATAATTCGGTTAATTGTACCGTTACCAATCAACTTTTGAATATTCTTTTTACCTTCAAGATAGCCCCATTTACCGCCCCAATAGGTAACAAGGGCTGACGGGATAATTGAAATCAACATAGCTAGGATCGGACCGAAAATATTGCCTTGTTGAGCCATATTTATTCCCAATCCAAAGGCAACAATCTTAATCGTTCCTTGGAAAAGCGAGTCACCAATACCAGACAAAGGTCCCATTAATGAAGTTTTAACACCATTAATTGAATCTGGGTCAAAAGTATCTGGATTTGCGGCATATTCTTCTTCCATCGCAGAAGATAATCCCAAAACAAATGACGTTAACTGCGGGGTACAGTTAAAGAAAGCCATGTGGCGATGATATGCTTCTTTTTTCTTGTCCAATTTTTCAGGAGTTGCTGGCTCTTTACCATAGATTTCATCAATCGTTGGTGCCATTCCGTACATGAATCCCATATTCATTTGTGCTTCATAATTCCAAGAAGTTTGAATTGCCCATGACCGCCAGAAGAATTGCCAAAACTTATGACGCAATTTTTTATTAGTTTGTTTTTCTTCAGTCATAATTTCCTCCTATAATTCTTCTAAATCATCTAGATCATCGGCTTTTTCAGCCGTAGCAGCTTCTGGATTTGCCGAATTATCATTACCCATAAATTTGTTAAGAACGATTGCTAATAAAACTGCAAAGATAGCAACACCAATGACAGATAAGTTACCATAGGCTGCAATAAAGAATCCTATAAATAAGTAAACTGCATTTTTCTTAGTAATCATCGTTGACATCAGTAATGCAAACCCATATGCTGGCAAAATCTTACTTGCTAAGGTCAACCCATCTGTTAACCAAGCTGGAATCATATGGACAAGGCTAGTAACTATGTCAGTTCCCAGATAAATAGCAAAGAATACGGGAATAAAGTATAACAATCCATAAATAATTGGACCATAGACAATATGGTAATTCCTAGCTTTGCGAAATTTCCCCTGATCAATCGCTCTATTCACCAAACCATTAAATGAAGAAAACAACATTCTAACTACAATAGCTACTAATTGACCTAAAACTGCAACAGGTAATGCCACTGTTAGTGCCACTTGAGCTCTCGTATGTGACAAAATTGCAAATGCTGAAGCAACTACAGAACCTAAAACCCAATCTGGAGGAACTGCAGCACCAACTTGAACTACCCCCATCGTTACCAGCTGCAAAGTGGCTCCAACTAATAAACCTTTAGATACGTCTCCTAATGCTAATCCAACTAAAGTACTAACAACTAATGGCTGCTCAAAATTTTCACGTCCAAGTAGCCTTGAATCAAACATTGCAAATACACCTATCAAGGCGACAACAAATGCTTTCCAGAACATAACAAATCCCTCCTTTTAGAGAATTTTATTTAAAAATTCCTTTCCAGATGATGGAACTTGCTGCATTACGATATCGATGCCTTGATCACACATTTTTTTAGTTAGATCAACTTCTTCTGGTGTTAAGAACACGGCATTACTGTAACGTTTCGCATTGGGACGATCTGGTATACCACCATAATTGATTTCATCTACATGTCCATAAGCCTCAACAAATTTCGCTAGCTCCGAAACTTGTGCAAAGATAAGCATAACATTATCTTTAAGTGCCTTAATTTGTTCCATTTTAGCTATTGCTGCATCAACACTGAAAACATTCAATTTGATATCTTCTGGTTTAGCCAGTTTTAAAGACATCTTCTTAAAATCATCATTTGCGGTTGCTGTATCAATCACAATAATTCGTTCTATGCTAGCAAACTTTGACCATGAAAAGATTACCTGTCCATGAAGTAATCGATGATCGACCCTAATCAGCTTTATCATAATATATTCACCTCATCTTGAATTTTAGAATTTACTTTTGACTAATAAAGACTCCTTTCTCACCAATAAAAGTACTAGATAAGCCTTTTATCAAGCTTTTACTTTTGGAATCATTATTCGATACCCGTTAAAGATACCTCAATAAAATCTTTACTTTTTATGACGTATTAACACGTACACCATTATATTATTACAAAATATATAATTTGTAAACACTTTCTGTGATATTAATTAATTTTAGCGAAGCTTTATTAAAAATATCTTTATTATCTATAGGTTTCTTTCCACATATATCTACGTGTTTCAAAGCTTTCATTAGTTGCATAAGATAATTGGCGCATATAAACATTGTTAAGAATCGAAGAGAAAAGCGAGTGATTAAAATACGGCGAAATGCTTTCTTTCAAATCATCTAAACCAATTTCTTTACCATCTAAAACATATAATTTTTTACCACCAAATCTTTGCTCAAATTTAAGAGCTCGCTCATCCTCTGGTCTAGTTTTTCCAGTCGCTAATAACTGAAAAATTGATTTATTCTTATCAGTAACTTCAAACGGTCCATTGAAATATTCATAACTATGAATGGTCGGTGAATTCAATTGCAACATTTCTTCTAGGTTACAGATCGAAAAGACATAGGCAGCACCCATTGTGGGGCCACTAGCGATTACATAGATAGTTTTTTCAGTTTTATTTAAATCAGCCCATTCTTTAGCAAGAGGAGTTGTATAGTCAACAGCTTTACGATACATCGGATCTAGAACATCAAAGGCTTGCATTGCATCAGCATAATCTTGATAACCTTCGACTTCGTTAACCAAGTTCATTGCTATATCTAATCCAATACTTGCATTTACGCGTTCTAATCTACTTTCATCAAGTGCCAAACTTTCATACTTGATCTTAAAATCTGCAACTTCTACCAACTCCGATTTATCAACATACAAAGCAATTGTAGTTGCACCATGGTCACGAGCCACTTTAGCTGCTTCGATTGTTTCATACGTTCCACGCATTGAACACAAAACCACTAAAGTATTCTGATCAAGATTTTTAGGTGCTGCATAAATAAATTCACCACTTGTGAACATACTTGAAAAAACACCTTGGGATTCCTGCTGCATAAAATAATTAGCACCGTAGAAGCCACCAAATGAGCCTCCAGCACCTACCCATAAAACTTGTTTTAATGTTCCTTTTGAATTAACTTTTGCAATAGCTGCTTTAACAGTTTGCTTAACTTCTTCTTGAATTTTCATATATTTCTCCTATTAAAACAAAACGTGTTAATACATCTATTATAATAAAGCGCTTTAATTATAAAGTAAAGAACTTTTTTGTGTAAAAGATTCATATCTTTTACACAAAAAAGGCTCAATCCTTCTTACAAAGAATTGAGCCTTTTTAAATGCCAAATTTATAATTCGTCGATTTGATCTTCGATATTTAAAACTTCTAAAATATCTGTGGCACAATCAGCACCTTTGTTGCCACCCTTGCCACCTGCACGATCCGTTGCTTGAGCAACTGTATCTGTAGTTAACAAGCCAAACATCACTGGTACTGGACCGGTTGCTGAAGCAGCAGCTAACTGGCTAGTAGTACCTTGGCAAACGTAATCAAAATGAGATGTTTCACCGCGAATAACTGCACCTAAAGCAATTATGCCATCAACCTTACCGCTTTTGGCCAAGCAATTAACCGTTCTGGCCAATTCAAAAGCGCCAGGAACATGAATCACTGTTAGGTTCTCATCTGATACACCAGACTTTTTCAATTGTCCAACAGCTCCGCTAAGCAAGCGATCCGTTACAACACTATTAAACTGTGCAACGACTATACCTATTCTCTTATCTTGTCCTGCCGCAATATTACCTGTAATTTCTTTCATGTTAATCTACCTCATTCAAAATATGATTCATTTGATGTTTTTTAGTTGCTAAATATTTTTCATTTTCTTTAGTTAAACCAACTTCCATCGGTACTCGCTCAACCACTTTAATACCATAGGCCTCTAGCTGAGCAACCTTATCAGGATTATTAGTCATGAGCCGGACTTCAGAAATTCCTTTTTGGCGCAAAATTTTGGCAGCTAAGTTGTAGCGACGAGCATCAACCGGAAAACCAAGCTTTTGATTAGCCTCAACAGTATTTGCACCCTCATCTTGTAATTTGTAAGCACGCAATTTATTAGCTAAGCCAATACCGCGACCCTCTTGGCGCAAATACAAAACAGCACCTGAACCATTAGCTTCAATCTTATCTAGCGATTCTGCTAATTGAGCACCACAGTCACACCGTTTAGACCCAAAGACATCCCCAGTCAAACACTCACTATGCAGCCGCAATAATAATGGTTCATCTGGTTTAATATCACCCTTACTGATTAATAAAGTTGGTTCTTTTTCAGGTTGTTTCTCATTTTCAAAACCCTCAAGTTCAAAATGACCATGCTTAGTTGGAAAATCAACTTTGGTAATTGATTCAACCTTTAAGTCTTCATCTTCTTGACGCTTGCGATATTCAATTAATTCTTCAATAGTCAAGTACGGTAATCCCATACCTTCTGCTAAAGCCTTTAAATCTTTGCGCCGAGCCATTGTACCGTCTTTTTTGATACATTCACAAATAAAGCCAACTGGTGCTACTCCTGCAAGGCGAGCCAAATCCAGTGCTGCCTCGGTGTGACCAGTTCGTTCCAATACGCCGCCTTCTTTAGCAACTAATGGAAAAACATGGCCAGGATGATAAAAATCATCCCAAGTACTGTTGGGATCAGCTAATTTTTTAATTGTCTTAGCACGATCGTATGCAGAAATACCAGTAGTGGTCGTTGTAGCATCAACACTTAACGTAAAAGCTGTCCCAAATTCATCATTTGATCCAGTTTCAATTGGGCTAATATGCTGGCGATCGGCATATTCCTTACTCATTGGTACACATAACAAACCGCGAGCTTTGGTAATCATGGTATTAACCATCTCAGGTGTTGCTTTTTCAGCTAGGCCAATCATATCGCCTTCAGATTCACGTTGTGGTGAATCAGCCACAATTACTAAACCACCATTTCTCATGTGATCAAGGATTTTACGCATTTTTTCATTTAATTGATCTGTCATTTTATTTCCTCACTATAACTTATTTGTTCCAAGCTTGACACTGTTTTACCACATAACGGCCAATCATATCCGTTTCAATATTGACATGGTCACCTAATTTGTAACCAGCTAAAGTCGTATTAGCAATGGTAAATGGAATCAGGCTCACACCAAATTCGGCATTTTGTGCCATGGTGACCGTTAAGCTTATACCATCAATCGCGATTGAGCCTTTTTCTACAATATATGGATCATATTGTTGTGGTACTCTAAACCGCAATTCAATCGAATTTTCTGTTTCAACTCTAGCAGTTAATTCTGCCGTGGTATCAACATGACCAGCTACAATATGACCATCTAAGGTTGCTCCCAAAGCCAGTGATGGCTCTAAGTTAACCACACTTGATACTTGTAAATTGCCCAGATTAGTTCGCTTCATCGTTTCTGGCATCACATCAACAGTAAACTCATCATTAGTCCAATCAGTTACGGTTAAACAAATTCCATTAACTGCAATGCTGGCACCAAGCGGCAAATTTTCTTGGGCTAATTTAGGAGCAGCAATTGCTAACTTAGCATGCTTTTCAGTTATTTCCAAACGAGTGATCTTACCCGTTGCTTGAATTATTCCGGTAAACATTGTTTTCTCCTTGCGCTAATGCGCACATCTTGCTCTAAGGTCTTTACATCAATTAGTTCATATTGTGATGAAGTCGCTCCCAACTCTTGTCCTACTGCGACTGGCAAAGCAGTCCCGCCTAAGACCTTAGGTGCTATATAAGCTATTATTTGATCGGCTAAATCTGCTGCTATAAACTCTGCTTGAACCTGACTACCACCTTCAACTAACAGGGATTGAATCTCATATTTTGCAAGTAATTTAACAATTTTAGTTGGAGTCCATTTAGCTTGCGTAAAAATTTTAACTGCAACTGGCAGTTCTTTCTGCAATTCTTGTTCACTTAACAGCCAAATTTCACCTGGCTGATTAAATAATTCCTGAGTGAAGTCTATCCGATTAGCATCTTTAGTCAAGATTATTCTAATAGGTGGGATTGGCAAACACTTAATTCGCACTGTTAGTTGTGGATCATCAATTCTTAAAGTATTAGCACCTATTAAAATAGCTTGATTCTGACAACGTAATTTTTGGACATCGAGTTGGGCAGCATCGCCAGTTAACAAGGTTCGCTTATTACCCGCTGCATTAAGCTTACCATCAAGAGACATCGCATATTTGAGGGTAACTAGTGGCCTTTGTTGTTGATAAAAGAAGTTATAGGCCTCATTCAAATACTCCGTACCACCAATGACTTCAGTTGTGATGCCATGCTCTTGTAGAAACTTTATCCCTTTACCAGCAACTATTTTATGTGGATCAAGTTGTCCAATAACTACGCGTTTGATTCCTGCTTCAGCCACTTTTTCACAGCAAGGTGGCTGCTTACCATAATGACTACAAGGTTCCAAAGTAACATAAAGTGTAGCACCATCAGCTAATTCGGGTTTAGCCAAGTGAGCCAATGCGTTAACTTCAGCGTGAACTTGCCCATACTGATGATGATACCCAGTAGCTAAGACTTGACCATCTTTAACAATAACTGCTCCCACTAAAGGATTCGTCCAAGTCATTGCCCGCGCCTTTAATGCTTCTTGGGCTGCAAGTTGCAGATAATCCTTATCCTGCATTAATTTCACTTCCTCAACAAAAAGCCTCGCTGATCTTAATCAACGAGGTCTTCATAATCAACTATCATTAGCTCTTAACCAAGCTTATTCTTGAATTGCAAGTTAAATACTAGTCTTTATTTTCTTCTCCCATCCAGACTTTAACTGTCGGTACCAGACTTGCACTAGTTCCACCACCATGATAGTGGGTCACGGACTTCAATTAAGCATTAATTGTTACCGTCGGTATGGAATTACACCTTACCCCGAAGAAATTCTTTAATTATCTTAAGCATAATATACAGATACCCTTACGTCAATAGAAAGCTAGTTAAATTCATTAATTAAAACTAATTTTATCAAAAATAAAAACGTGTGAGTCACAGGGCTACACACGTTTTATTGTAAGTAAACATAGCTATAAATTTAAATAATAATTTTTACCAAATTTGATTCTACAAACCAAGCAAATGGGCAAAAGCTGGAACTAATAAGTTATCAACTAATCCAGTTGCAACTACTGCTACTGCAGCCATCGCCCCTTGCACAGAACCCATCTCTAGAGCGAAAGCTGAGCCAACAGTATGTCCTGCAGCTCCTAAACCTAACCCAGTTCCCATCGGATCTGTATCAAGTTTAAACCACTTAACCATCTGCTTGCCTAGTGCATAAATCATTACGGCATTTAGAATACATGCCATTGCAGTAATTGATGCGTTACCGCCAATTGCTGTTGTCAGTGGCATGGCAATCGCAGTTGTTGCCGATTGACTAAGCATCGATCTAACACCAACTTCATTTAATCCTGCTGCCTTAGAAATAAAGGTAATCAAGATTAAGGAAACAAAAGTACTGATTACCAAGCTAGTTAAAATGATCCCCCAATTTTTCTTGATAACATCATTACGCTTGTATAAAGGAACAGCAAACGCAATTGTTGCTGGTGTAATAAACCAGAAGATAATATCTCCACCTGGTTTGTAGGCTTGAGTGTAGACCTGAGTTGTTGAAACATCAAATACTTTGCCTAAAACTACCAAAATGGCAATTCCTAAGACCATAGCAACAAACAGAGGTTGGAATAAGAAAAAACCATGTGACTTTTTGAAAAGCCACTGACCAATCAAAAAGACAAATAATGATAGGAATACACCAAATAAAGGATTACTTAAATAAGCCATCATTTACTGCCCCCAGTCTTAACATTATGAGCTATCGAATGATGTCCAGATGTGATTCTCTTTTTAAGCCAAACCAAGATTCGAGTTGTGTAAGCAGTTACCACCAATAAAATAATGGTTGCTAGCAACACTACCAAGACTAACTGAACACCTTGCGATTTCATGATATCCAAGTTAGCAGCCAAAGAGATTCCCGAAGGAACAAACATAAAACTAATCAACGAGATTAAGGCACTACCAAAGGAATCAACCCATTCAATTTTAACTACATGTGTTGTCAACAATACATAAAGCAAAACTAATCCAATTACAGGTGTTGGTACTGGGAATGACTTGGGCATCATTTCTGATATCAACTGTGATACAAATAAAATTGTGGCATAAACCAACATTTGAAACAGAATTGGCGCTGATTTAGTTTCTGGCTTTTTCTCTTTCATTACACTCATTTCCTTTCTCTAACTTATCTTTATTTCAATGATTAAGATATACCTAAAGTAAGAATCTGAAAGCGATTTTTTGTTTAAATGCAAAATTTAATGGCTTAACTACCCAATAGCAATGCCGAATTTCTATCCCATTCCAAGTTGCTTACTTAGATCGGCACGATAAGAACGACCCACCTGAACTTTTTCACCATTATCCATAACTAGCAACAACGTATGATTAAACCAAGGCTGTACTTCTTTTACTTCCTCAAGATTTACCAACGTATTTCGGTGAACTTGCATAAATTTAGGCTTAGGCAACCGCTGTTTTAGCCAAGACAAAGTTTTACGAGTTTGGTACTGCTTTTTGGCAGTCGAAACTGTCAAAACACCATCACTGATAGTTGCTGACACGATATCAGACAACTTGATCACGACATTACGATCATCTAGTTCAATCGTTAATAAATCATTAATTGAACTTGCAGCAGGTACTTCTTGCGATAAAACTTTCTTTACCTTAGTCAGAGCTTGGTCAATTCGCTCTTGTTCAAACGGTTTTAAAACATAGTCCAATGCGCCTACATCAAAGGCTTTGACCGCATATTCGTCATAAGCAGTAGAAAAGATAATAATTGGTGAATAATTTAATTGCTTAAGTTCGTTCGTTAATTCAAAGCCGTTTTCTTCATTAAGAGAAATATCTAAGAAGATTAAATCAATTTTATTTTTCAAAAGCTGACTCTGAGCTTCTTTTAAATCCTCTGCTTGATATATAGCCAATGATTCAGTTGCTAAAACAGCACTTTTTTCAATTAAATATTTTAGCTCAGTTCTGGCTAATGGCTCATCATCGACCAATAAAATATTCATTGTAAAAACCCCTTTCGTAAATTTCTCAGTTAGCTTTGTCTAACACTAAGACTGCTTATGGACTTCATATTTAATAGGGATAACCGTTTTGAAAGTTGTTCCTGCTGGACTAGTGCTAATTTGTAATTGACTGCTAGTCCCATAGAGGCCCTGCAATCGCTTATTCAAATTATACAACGCTGTACCGCTGCCTTTAGACTCAGTGACTGGTTTTTTACCAAGCTTTTTTAAAATTGCTGGATCAATTCCGTTACCATTATCACTAACCCTAATGGATAATTGGTTATCATTAAGCCGCTTAAGTTCAACTGTAATCCAATTATCTGTTTTACGTCCCTTGAAGGCATGACGGACTGCATTTTCAACAAAAATTTGTAAACAAAATGATGGTAACAAAGTATTTTCGGGAACGCTAACTCGATAATCAAGAGTAAATTTATCAGGAAAACGGATTTTTTCAATACTCATATAAGCATTAACATGACGCTTTTCTTGAGCCAAAGTTACCTCTTTTTCTTGGCCGCTTTGTAAGCTTGACCTGAAGAAAACACTCAATTGCATTAGAGCTTGATGTGCCTTTTCAACATCAACTCGCATCAGTGCCCCAATGGTATTAATTGCATTAAAGAAAAAATGCGGATTAATTTGCACTTGCAAAGCCTTAATTTCTGCTTCATTAAGTAAACTAGTCTGTTCTTGAGCAATTCCAATTGCCATTTGACCTGAAAAAATCATCGCCAGACCACGTACTAAGTTTTCTTCAACCACCGTCATGTGCCTACCAGCACAAAAATAAAGTTTCAAAGCACCAATCGTTTCATTATTAACTCGCAAAGGAAAAACAACTGCGGATTCTAACGGACAATCAACTTTAGGACAACCAATTTCTGCCTTAGAATAAGCCAGTTTTTCCTTACCTGTAGCAATCACCGTTTTAGACAAATCAGTTAATACTGGTTCGCCACTAATATGGTGATCCTCGCCAGCACCAACATGTGCTAACACATTTACGCGATCAGTTAATCCCACTGCATCAAAATTGGTATACTTCTTAATAATCTGACAAACATGGGTAGCAGAGTTCACATCTAGACCATTACGAAAATATGGCAGTGTCTTATTAGTTAATTCAAGCACATCTTTGGTCTGAACTGCCTTTAACTGTCGTTCATTAGACAGGTATGTCTTTAAAATCTCTATAAATAATGTCGAGCCAATCGTATTTAGCAAAACCATAGGCATAAAGATCAGCTTAATTAGTCCTAAGCCATGAAAGGCAAAAATGAAAGCCATCTGAATTAGTTCAGCCACAAATGCTAAAATAGCTACCCAAATAGTTGATGGATACAATTTACTGCCCTTAACTTTATCACCGCAGGCGCCAACAAAATAGCCAATTAAGACTGAGCTAATAATATAAAAGTAATCTGAAAAACCGCCAAAAACCACCCGGTGCAGTCCACCAACTAAACCAACAAGCATCCCAACATATGGTCCACCAGTTATCCCAGCTGTAGTAATCACTAAAATTCTAGTATTGGCTATCGAATCAGATTGTGGCAACCCTGTAATAATTAATGGCGTAACTACTTCTTTTGAACTAGAAATTTCTACTCCAGTCAGGTTAGCCATAATAACAAACAAACTGAAAATAATAGTTAACCAAACTTGTGATTTTAACGTCCTTTTTTCAAGTAAATTACGAAAAAAATGCATATTGACCAGGATAAAGGCCAACAACATTATAATACCCAAGCGTTCTGTCAATAACACAAATAAATTAAACATAAACTCATACCCACATTAAATAATCGCTCTTAATCAATTATGGCACAAAAGTGGTTCAATAGCCTTTATTTATAAGATACTATTTACCAGTTTTAAAAAAGATAAATAAAAAAAGCAGTCAACTAAGACTACTTAATACAAATATTTTTGAATTACAGTTTTCGGATCAAGCCCCTTGCGAATTTTCAATGATAACTCAATCGCCACATCAGCCATAATTGCCTGAGGATCGATTACCTCATAAGGATGATCTGGAGCCTTAGCTTGTGCTAACGACAGCTCAGTACAGCCGAGTAAGATGACATTACAACCATATTTATCATGCATTAACTGCAAAATATGATGGAACAGTTCAGCATCAACTTGTCCTTGTTCTTTAATATTAGTATAAATCAACTCAGTCACTAAAGGTTGGATTTCAGAACCGCCTAACTCTGCTTTGCGACCAACTTTCTGTAATTCATCAGCATACAAATGATCATAAATTGAACCTTCTGTAGCAATCAGACCAATTTTAGTTTCTTGAGGATACTTTTCCACAAATTTATGCACAGCAATCCGCATCATATGTAAAAAAGGGATCTCAGTTAAGCTCGCCAAATTATCATAAAAGTAATGCGCTGTATTACATGGCATCACAAAAAAATCAGGCTTTAATTTTGCTTGTGCTAAGACATCACTGCGCAAATCAACCAGCGGATTGGGCTGCGTATGATCCTTAATATAAGCGGTTCGATCAGGAATTTGAGCATCATTAACTAAGCTATAATTTAAATAATCCTGATCCTTACTAATTCGGACACGCCTATTAAGTTCGTGAACAAAACTTTCCGTTGCAATCGAGCCCATTCCACCAATAATACTAAAGAAATGCTTCATTTTACTTACTTTTATTAACCTTCTAGTTTTGTAATTGCTTCTTGTGCCACTGTAATATCTGATGGATAAGGTGTATCAACACCGCGAATTTTCTGAAAACCATCAGCACCTTTACCGCAGATTAAAACCACATCAGTTGGCTCGGCACTCTTAATAGCCTCATTAATTGCTTTAGTGCGGTCAAGCTCAATCGTTACTGCCACTTTTTCATGGTCAATTCCAGCATCAATCTCTTGAGCAATCGCTAACGGATCCTCAAATCCTGGATCGTCAGCAGTTAAAAATGCTTGGCTAGCATAAGCGTTAATACTTTCACTAAAGCCTGGTCTTCTAGAAACTCCTTTGTTGCCAGGTGCTCCAACTACCACGATAATTTTAGGATTATTAAACTCACGCTGCATGAAACCCATTAGGGCCATCATCGAAGCCTTGTTATGTGCATAGTCAACTACAATCGTGCCATGATGCTTAGTGGTTTGCGTTTGCATTCTGCCGGGAACCGTTACATTACGAATTCCTTTAGCCGCTGATTCATAATCAACACCTGCTAACCCTGCAGCCATAATTGCTGCAGTACCATTTGACTCGTTAAAGTCGCCTAACATCTGCAACTGATAGTTACCAGTAGTAGAAATATTCTTCGCCTTTTCACTACCAGCAGTTACTACAAACCGCGTCTGTGCCAGATCACTTTCTTGAGAGGCATACCTAAAATCAATCGGTTGCTTTAAAGACGAACTAGTAAACTTTTCATTAGCAAATAGGTAAATACTATCAGGATCCGTTGTCGTTGTTGCTGCCGCATAGATTTCAGCAAAATGGTCACTTTGCGCGTTAATAATACACTTACGTGCATTAACTAACAATTGCAATTTACAATGCAAATAATCTGCAAAGTCTGGATGCTCATTTGGACCAATGTGATCAGGTGTAATATTTAAAAATAACCCAAGATCATAGGTCAAACCAAAGACTCGATTTTTCTTATAAGCTTGGCTAGACACTTCCATCACTAAATGTGTCATGCCATTATCAACAGCATTACGCATATCACGGAATAAATCAAGTGACTCTGGTGTCGTTAAGCTAGACTTAAAAGTATCCTCTGGACGCTGTCCTACTACATCATTGACTGAAGAAATTAGTGCAGTTTTACCGCCATTAACCTGATCTAGCATTCCTTTTAAAAAGTAAGCTGTCGTGGTTTTACCTTTAGTGCCTGTAATTCCCACCACAAACAAATCATCTTGTGGAAATTGAAAAAATGCTGCTGACAAAAGTGCCATTGCTTTAGAAACGTCACGCACAATCAATGCATGCATTCCTTTACCTTCAGGATAAGGCTGCTGTGCTACATAACAATTAGCACCATTATCTTTAGCCATTGATAAATAAGTCGGACGAAAACCTGCCCCCTTGCAGAAAAACAAGGTATTCGTCTTAATGTCACGTGAATCGTATGAAACATATTCCATCTTCGTGGCAACCGTGTCTTGAACAGCACTTGATTTTAACAAATGATGTTCTTTTAAAATTAAAATACAGGTATTTAGGGAAATACTCATTCTATGCCTCTCTGTTTTTTGTCTTATCAAATTATACCACAGCTAGCTAGCAATGCGGGCTTTCTTCGGATCCAAGGGTAAGCGAATAATAAATCTAGTCCATTGCTTATCTGACTCACATCTGATTGTACCTCCGTGTAAATCCACTACACTTTTTGTAATTGATAAACCTAGTCCTGTACCACCAGTTGCCATATTGCGCGATGACTCTACCCGATAAAAACGTTCAAAGATTTTTTTCAATGAGTCCTTAGGTATCTGGGCACCGTTATTTTCTACTCGCAATTCAACTTCATCACTATTAACTAAATTAGCAATTAAATTAATCTGTGTCGCACCCGTTCCGTATTTTAGTGCATTGGTAATTAAATTATTATAAATGCGTACCAGCTTTTCCGGATCAGCCTTGATAGTTAAATCCAGCGGCCGTGCTTCAATATTAAACTTAATCCCTTTTTCCTGTGCCTCCAATTCAAAACCAGCCTCAACTTGTTCTAGCATCGAAAAAATATGCAGTGATGATAAATTAAGCTTAATATTGTCAGATTTCAGAGTTGTGTATTCTAATAGATCATGCGCCAAAGACTTCATTTGCTCAGCCTTCATATACGCAATATTTAAATACTTTTGCTGATCGGCAGGATCAGCAACTCCATTTTTTAATAGACCAAGATAGCCAATAATTGACGTCAACGGCGTCCGCAGGTCATGTGACACATTGCTAATTAGCTCATCTTTAGATTTTTCAATAGCTTTTTCTTCATTAATGGCATTAACTGTACTTTTAACCAACGAATTAATCGAATCAATCACTTTTTGTAAATCGGTTTTAACTTTAAAAGAAATATAATGGTCAAAATGCCCTTTAGCAATATAGTGTAATTCAGAAATCACATGGCGCAACTGCATTTGGTGATATCGCCGAATTAGGCGCCAATACAAAACGATAAAATCGCCTATGCCCATAATTACTATTGAAATATTTTGCCAAGACCATAAATGATGTCCGCCAAAAGTAATGGTCTTTTTCAAGAAATAGATCCCATTAATTAAATTTTTATTTTGTAAAATAGTCAAATTAATTAAAATGATTACTGATAAATTAAGTAGCAACAACAAGACAATCGTAATCACCGCTTCAGCAAGCAATTCACTTTTTTCTGCCGCAGTTAATTTGACTCGCTCTTTTTTCATTTAGTTAGGCCTCAATTTTATAGCCAACACCCCAAACGGTCTGGATGACGTCTTCACCGCCAGTTGCCTTTTGAATCTTATCACGCAAATGCGAAACATGGACCATAACCGTTTTTGCAGAAACAATTGATTCTTGCTGCCAAACTCGTTCAAAAATTTCATCTGCAGAAAACACACGATTAGGGTGACTAGCAAGCAAATACAAGATTCCAAATTCTAAAGCAGTTAATTGAATATCATTGCCTTCAATGGTCTTAACTTCGTGTGAATCACGATTAATTGCTAAAGGCCCAATTTCCAAAACATCAGGTGCTTCATCCTTGACCTGCTTTTGACTACGACGCAATAAAGACCGCACTCTTGCCATAACTTCTAAAGGATTAAATGGCTTAGAAACATAATCATCTGCGCCAGTAATCAAACCTTGAATTTTATCCATATCGTCAGTCTTGGCAGAAACAATAATAATCGGAATATCAGAATCACGTCGAACTTCTTTAATTACGTCAATGCCGCTCATATTAGGCATCATCACATCCAAGATCATCAGTGCAATATCGGAAGTAGTAGTCAATTTAGTAATTGCTTCTTTACCGCTGTACGCCACAACCGGTGTGTAACCTTCATTTTTTAAATAGATACTTAATAGTTCAACAATTTCTTTATCATCATCAACAACTAAGATTTTCATCGGGTTAATCCTCCCCTTCATTTGCGAATCAACTTCCCTGCTAAAAATATTCTAGCAGAACTTCTGGATATTATTCTAATCATTTTTATTACAAACAGCTAACAATAAGGTGTAATTTTAGCTTTTATTAAAAAAGAGCTGAGAACTACCTCAACTCTTACTTAATTATTCAATTTCTTTTTTGCCAGTATATAACTCATAATAATAACCCTTTTGCTTTAAGAGTTCATCATGATTACCAGCTTCAATAATGTGACCATGGTCAAGAACCAAGATTAAATCGGAATTGACAATGGTTGATAGCCGGTGAGCAATTACAAAACTCGTCCGACCGGCAAGTAGATTGTCCATCCCAGCTTGAACCAACTTTTCAGTTTGGGTATCAATACTCGAAGTTGCTTCGTCCAAAATCATCACTGGTTCATCAGCAATCATTGCCCGAGCAATACTCAAAAGTTGCATTTGCCCTTGAGACAAATCGCCACCACTACCATCAATTACCGTTTGATAACCCTCATCTAAATGATGAATGAATTCATCAGCATGTGATAACCGTGCTGCTTGGTAAACATCATCATCGCTAGCTTCAGGATTGCCAAAACGAATATTTTCCATAATCGTACCAGTAAACATGTGAGTATCCTGTAAGACAATTGATAATGATTGTCGCAAATCGTCCTTTTTAATGCGATTAATTGGAATACCATCATAGGTAATCGTTCCTGAATCAATTTCATAAAATCGATTTAACATATTGGAAATAGTGGTTTTACCAGCACCAGTTTCACCAACTAAAGCAACTTTCATCCCCGGTTTAGCATTAAGCGAAATATTATATAAAATCTGCTTGTCTGGTGAATAACTAAAGTTTACATCATCAAAGACAATATGTCCTTTAACCGTAACTTGCTTAACACTACCATCTGCTTGTGGCACGTTCCAGTGCCAGCTTCCCTTAACATTGGCATCCTTAGTAATAGTGACATCACCATTATTAACTTCAATTGGTTGATCTTCTAAGTCAAAAATCCGTTCTGCACCAGCTAAGGCCATCACAATTGAGTTCAATTGTTGTGAAATTTGAGCAATCGGCATTGCAAACTGCTTGGATAATTGCAAAAAGGCACCAATAACACCAAGTGATAACGGTGCAATCTTATTGATTGCCACTGCTCCACCCAAGATGGCAATTAAGACATAAAGTAAGTTACCCATGTTACCCATAATTGGGAACAAAATTGTCGAGTATGTATTCGCTTGACCAGAAGCCTGCTTTAATGCCTGATTATATTGATCAAATTCAGCTTCTGCCTCTTTTTCATGGCTAAAAACTTTAATTACTTTCAGTCCATTTAGCATTTCTTCATTATAACCGTTAAGTTGTCCCAATTCTTTTTGCTGTAATTGAAAGAAGTGTGATGAACGCTTCGTTAGAAAACGAACAATGCCAATTGAAAGAATGAAAATAATTAAAGTGAAAATCGTCAACTGCCAACTTAAGCTGATCATCGCAGCCAAAACAAAGACAATATTTAACCCTGAATTAACAAATTGGGGAATTGACTGCGAAATCATCTGCATCAATGTATCAATATCATTCGTATACCGACTCATGATATCGCCGTAATCATTCTCATCGAAATAAGAAATTGGCAGTTCTTCCATATGCGTAAACATTTCATTACGCACCCGGTATTGAACCTTTTGTGCCAGTACTGACATTAACATTGAAAATAAATAATTAGAAATGAAGCCAATAGCATAAATGCCAAACATTACTATAATTGCATGTAGTAATGGCCCAAAATCAGGTCGTGCTTGTTTGGTCAAAGGCGTAATGTAATTATTGATTAATTGCTCAATAAATAGCGACCCTTTAACATTGGCACCTGCAGCTAAAACAATCGCAATGACCGAAATAATTAGCATCCATGGACTAGTGCTGGCTGTTAGCTTAAGTAAACGCAATAAAGTAGCACTTTTTTTACCCTTGCCTTGTACCTTTTTATTTTCTATTGCTTTGTCCAAATCACTCACCTACTTCTTTTGTTCTTCTTGGAACTTAGCGATTGAACTATATAGCTCATTACGCTTCATCAATTCATCATGAGTTCCAACATCTTGGATTTTACCTTCATCCATAACAATAATTCTTTCAGCATCTTTGATGGAAACAATTCTTTGCGAAATAATGATTTTGGTAGTATCTGGCATATCTTTAGCCAATGACTCACGAATTGCTCGTTCAGTTTGAGTATCAACGGCAGAAGTAGAATCATCCAAAATTAAAATCTTAGGATTCTTCAGCAATGCTCGAGCAATCGTAATCCTCTGCTTCTGTCCACCAGAAACATTGGTACCGCCTTGCTCAACCATCGTGTCATATTTATTGGGCATTTCTTGGATAAAATCATCAGCATGGGCAACTTTGGCAGCAGCAAGGACTTGCTCATCAGTCGCGTTCTCATTACCCCACTTCAAATTATCTTTAATCGTACCTGAAAAGAGTACATTATTTTGTAAAACCATCGCAACATTATCACGCAAAGACTTTAAGTCATAGGATTTTACGTTATGACCAGCTACCCGAACTGCACCTGAAACTGCATCGTATAAGCGCGGAATCATCGAAACCAGCGTGGACTTAGACGACCCCGTCTTACCAATAATCCCTATCGTTTCACCAGACTTAATATTCAAATTAATATCATTCAAAGCCATTGCTTTATCAGCAGAATTATATTTAAAGTTAACATGATCAAAGATAATTTCACCATTATTAACATGTTCTAACGGCTTATGTGGATTGGTAATTGATGGCTTTTCATTAATCACATCAGCAATTCTGCGACCACTGGCACCTGAAATAACTAGTTGCGTAAAGACCATTGCTAAAATATTCAAACTATTTAAAACTGAATTTGAATATGAAAACATCGAAATTAACTGACCAGTTTGCAAGCCACCACCCACAATTTCTTTAGCACCAAACCAGCAAATTGCTAAGGTAGAAATGTTCAAAATAGCAGCAACTACTAATGAATTCAGCGACATAATTTTTTGTGCTGTAGCAAATAGTTTATAGATAAAGCTGGATGACTTCTTAAATTTCTTTACTTGAGAATCTTCTTGTACATAAGTTTTTACTTCACGAATCCCACGAATATTTTCACGAACAGTTTGGTTCATCCGATCATATCCACGAAAGATTTTTGGAAAATAAGGATATGTAGCTTTAATAATTAAGCCTAGCAAAATTGCAAAAACTGGTGCAATCACTACAAAGATTAGTGACAAACGTGGGCTAATGATTAGTGACATAACTACCGATACCACTAGCATCATCGGCGCTCTAACCGCCATCCGAATAATTAGCTGATAAGCCATTTGAATATTATTAACATCGGTTGTCATTCTAGTAACTAAACTTGAACTAGAAAACCGATCAATATTTTTAAAAGAATAATCTTGAACGTGGTAGAACATATCTTCACGCAAGTTAGCAGCAAAGCCAGCTGAAGCATGTGCTGAAGCATAACTGGCACTGGCACCCAAAACCAGTGACAACACAGTTAAAACCAGTAAAATTAGCCCCCATTTAATAATGTAGGACATGTTACCTTTCATAATTCCATTATCAATCAACATACCAACTAAATATGGTATTAACATTTCAATGATAACTTCACCAGTAACAAATAATGGCGACAGCAGTGACAGTTTTTTGTACTGCCGAATTGATTTACGCAGTGTGTTAACCATTAAATACCTCTTTCTATTAAGTTAATTAGTGATAAGCTTTTACACTTATTAAAGCTCTAAAAAAGGATAAATAGACTAACAGTCCTACTTACCCTTTTAACATCTGATCATCCATTATAGTCCTTTTGCAACCAAAAAGCACCTTATTTGTCTTTTGATTTAGGAGTAAAGACTGACCCCACAATTTGAAAATGACGTCTAAAGAACCAGCGAATTCCATAAGCCAAGACCGCGATGATTATGTTGCCCATTGCTGGTAAGACAGGATTGATCGGTTGCAGGACTGGCAATGAAACTAACCAAATCCAGACAAACAAGCCTAACAATAACCCAGCAAAGCCTAAAATCAATTTACCCCACGGAATTTTTTGCTGTTTACCAGCTGGCATGACCCAATCATTATATTTAGTCATGAATACACCCATCGCTGCTCCGACACTGACTAGAGTCAAAATTCCCATTTGCGAATTTTCTTTTTGATTCGTTGTAAATAGGGCAATTACTCCAAACAGTCCAACAAAAATTGCGATATATAGCAAGGCACTGTCAACTGCATATTGCCAAAACGGAATATCTGCTGCCGTTTTCTTTTTTGGCTTCAGCATGTCAGCCGCCTTAATCTTAGGCGACATACCATAAAAAGTACTTGCTGGCTTACCGTGGTGTTGGGCAACTACTAAATCAGCCAATAGATCATCAACACGTTTACTTGCATCAGCACTACCCAATTTTCCCTGCTCTTCAAGCTCTTTTTGTAAACGAAAAACATAATCAGAATTTTTGTTACTCAGCTGCTTACGCAGTTCTGCTGGCTCAGCTTGCTGCAATTCATCATCTCTGTTTTGCGTAGTAACTTGCTCTTTTAACTTTTCCTGTTTATTAACATCTATTTTAGTTTGCTGCGTTTCTTTTTCTGCCATTATTTTTCCCTAAACATTAAATCTAAACTCAATAATGTCACCATCTTGAACTTCATAATCCTTACCTTCAAGACCCAACTTACCAGCTTCTTTAACCTTTTGCATAGTTTCATATTTATCTAAATTAGCAAATGAAACTACTTCTGCCCGAATAAAGCCACGTTCAAAATCTGAATGGATTACTCCAGCAACTTGCGGGGCAAGCATGCCCTCATGAAAAGTCCAAGCACGAGTTTCAGGTCCACCAGCAGTAAAGAAAGTTCTAAGCCCCAAAATATGGTAAGCAGCTCTAATCAATCGATCAAGCCCAGACTCACTAACACCTTCAGCTTCTAAAAATTCTGACTTTTCATCATCAGCCAAGCCAGCAATTTCTTCTTCAGTTGCTGCAGAGATTCCTAAACATTCAGCACCTTCACTTAGCGCATGTTGCTTAACAATCTGGTAATATGGATCACTTTCAGGATCAGCCATAGCACTTTCTGCGATGTTAGCAACATAAATAATTGGCTTATCAGTTAATAGAAATAGACCTTTGACAATCTTTTGCTCATCATCCGTAAAGTTAATTGTGCGGACGGCTTTACCTTCTTCTAAAACTGGTTTGATTTTCTCCAAAACACTATATTCAGCCTTAGCATCTTTATCCTGTTGCTGTGCAATCTTTTTCACCTTGTTAATTCTTCGATTAACTGTATCCAGGTCAGAAATGGCTAGTTCTAGATTAATAGTATTAATATCTTCTTCTGGATCAACTTTACCAGTAACAGAAGTAATATTATCATCTTCAAAGGCTCTAACTACATGCACAATCGCATCAGTTTGCCGAATATTATCCAAAAACTTATTTCCTAAGCCTTCACCTTTAGAAGCTCCCTTAACTAAACCAGCAATATCTGTAAATTCAAAAGTGGTATGCACAATTTTTTTAGCAGGAATTAATTCTTGAATTCTTGCTAAACGCTTATCTGGTACTTCAACCATTCCGACATTAGGCTCGATCGTCGCAAATGGGTAATTGGCCATTTCGGCTCCAGCTTTAGTAATTGCATTAAATAAGGTTGACTTACCAACATTAGGTAACCCGACAATCCCAGCAGTTAATGACATCTTTATCCTCTTCTTTTATGTTTATTAATTATCTTTATTATTCATCAAAATTAGGACGAGCAATCTCAGCTTTTGGTATATAAAATTCTTGTTTAACATTAACCGGATCGCTTGCCTGATGTAATATTTTTTTCAAGTTATGATTAAATTTCATCCTTGGCATCATTAAGACACGACCACATCCCATACACTTTAGACGAATATCGGCACCAATCCGCAAAATCTCCCAATTATTAGTTTGACAAGCATGCGGTTTTTTCATTTGCACAGTATCCGCTAAATCATAAGCAATATTTTTATTCATCAAGATCAACACCTAAAACATCCAAAATCCGATTTAACTCATCTGTTGAAGTAAACTTGATTGACAAATGACCACTGCCCTTTTTAGTTTCTGCAATATTAACACTCGAACCAAATTTATCCGCTAATTGATGTTCACTAGCACGAATAAAAGCTGATTTTTGAGTGGTCTTTTTGCGAGTTTTTTCACTATTGATTTTGGCAACCAATGCCTCAACCTTGCGCACAGGCATACCTTCTTTAACAACCTGCTTAGCAACCTCATCAATCTTATCTTTATTCTTAAGACCTAGTAGTGTACGAGCTTGTCCCATTGACAAGTCACCATATTGCAGCATATGTTTGGTCTTATTTGGCAAAGTTAACAGCCGCAAATAATTAGCAATATAGGGTCTTGATTTACCCATGCGTTTAGATACTTCTTCTTGAGTTAAGCCCAGATTTTTTTGTAACATTTCGTAGGCTTGGGCTTCTTCTAATGGAGTTAAATCTTCACGCTGTAAATTTTCTAAAACAGCAACTTCCATCATTTGGCTCTCGTCAAAGTCACGAACAATTGCTGGAATAGTAGTCTTTTTAGCCAATCTTGAAGCCCGATAGCGGCGCTCACCTGCGATAATTTCATAACCATTGACTGATTTACGCACAATGATTGGCTGAAAAACCCCATTCTCCTTAATTGAATCTGCCAGTTCCTTTAACGTTTTATCGTCAAAGTTTTTACGAGGTTGATAAGGATTAGGTCTGATTTCACTCAGATTAAGTTCTTGAATTTCTTCTTCGGTTTCAGGAGCCTGTGGCTCATCTTCAAACAAAGCCTCAATACCACGTCCGAGGCCACCTTTTCTTTTTGGCTCTTTACTTTTTGAGTTTTTTACCATTATTCTTTAACACCTCTTTAGCTAAATCATCATAAACCTTTGCTCCGCGAGAGCTAGGAGCATACTCTGCAATCGATTGACCATAACTTGGTGCTTCAGCGAGTTTAGTAATTCGGGGAATAATTGTCTTATAAACTTTTTTAGTAAAATAAGACTGTACTTCCTTAACCACTTCTGCTCCTAAATTAGTCCGCGAGTCAAGCATTGTCAATAACACGCCTTCAACACCCAAATCCTTATTGAAATGCTTTTGTACCAACCGAATTGTATTAAGTAATTGGCTTAATCCTTCCATTGCATAATATTCGCTTTGAACAGGAATTAAGATTGAATTAGATGCTGTAAAAGCATTGATTGATAATTGTCCTAGAGACGGTGGACAATCAATAAAGATAAAGTCATACTCATTGCTGATCACATCGATTGCGGATTTTAACCGTGTTTCGCGCGCCATCATACTAATCAGTTCAGTTTCAGCACCAGACAAATTAATGGTTGCTGGAACTAAATCTAGTTTACTATTCGAAGTATGGAAGATAGTATCTTTCAGTGGAACATCATTAATTAACACACTATAAACATCGTCTTTAATAGCTGATTTTTCTATGCCCAATCCAGAAGTTAAATTTCCTTGTGGATCAGTATCGATAATCAAAACACGATAGCCGCGTTCAGCAATCGCTGCCGACAAGTTAATTGTTGTGGTTGTTTTGCCAACACCACCCTTTTGGTTAGCGACTGATATTACCTTTACCATATCTTCCATGCCTTCCTACTTTCTTTTTAACTCTATTGTAATCATATAATCATTAGGATCGTTATTTTCTTTAACTTTAACTTTAATCCCCGAATCTTTAGCTAATTTAACTGCTCGTTTGATCGTATTAATTTGAACCTTAAGATCTTTAGGAATGCGGCTTACTGCCCGCTTAGTTTGTTGGGCTTTTTCTTTATCTTTAAGCAGCTTTTCCTTATTAACAAAATAGCCGTCGACATCCTTAACAATCTTTTCAGTATCGCTCACGTTTAAATTATTAGCCAAAACCTCATCTACCACTCGACTTTGGTCTTTTTCACTCAGATTTACTAGACAACGGCCATGACGTGGAGAAATTTCACCACTTACTAAATAACTTTGAACCTTTGGTGAAAGCTTTAATAACCGCAGCTTATTAGCAACGTATGATTGTGATTTACCAATATTCTTGGCCAGAGTTGTTTGGGTTAAATTATTTAATTTCATCAAATTGTTATAAGCCTGAGCCTCATCAATTGGATTGAGATTCTCACGCTGCAAATTTTCAATTAGTGCCAAAGACGCAGCCTGACTGTCATCCATATTATTAACAATAGCTGGGATAGTTTCCCAAGCCAGTTGCTTAGCAGCCTTAAACCGACGTTCACCAGCAATAATCTCATAATTTTCCGCTTTTTCGCGAACCACAATTGGCTGTAATAATCCTTCTTTATCAAGAGTTGAGGCTAGCTCTCTAATTGATTCATCAGAAAATTGCCTACGAGGCTGATAGGAATTAGGTTGTATTTTGGTTAGTTCGATGTCTTGAATTTGTTTATCTTTAGGAATTTCATCATGATGCCGTAAAGAAGAAAAGATTGACATATAGACTCCTCCTGCTTATTGAATTGGTTTACGATGCGGTGTCCCCGCTTGTCTAGGATACTTCTTGGGTGTAGTCTGAACCTTCTGAACTAAAATTAAAGTCCGTTCTTCATCACTTAATGGCAATTGCAACTCCTGATCAGCAATTACCTTGCCTCCCAAGGTAGTAATTGCTTTTTGACCATCATTTAGCTCACTCTTGGCCTTAGGACCTTTGAGAGCGATAAAGTAGCCGTGAGACTTAACTAATGGTAAACAATACTCGCTTAAAACTGCCATATTAGCAACTGCTCGAGCAGTTACTAAGTCAAAGTGAGCGCGATAAAGTTTATTTTGACCAACATCTTCAGCTCGACCATGGACTAACTCAACCTCTGTTAGTTGTAAGTCCTTAATTAAATCTTGTAAAAAGTTCAATCTCTTACCTAGCGAGTCAACAATCGTTAGCTTCAAATCAGGTCGCAAGATCTTTAAAGGAATCGACGGAAAACCAGCACCAGCACCAACATCACAAACAGTACTATCTGTCTTAATAATGTCCCCAAAAACCAGTAAAGGTGTCAGGCTATCAAAAAAATGTTTTAAATAGACATCATCTTCATCAGTAATGCGCGTCAAGTTGACATGCTGATTAGCTGCAATCAAACTGGTAAAGTATCGTTTAAATTGCTTGATTTGTACTTCAGTTAATGTAAAATTATGCTTTGCTAATTCTCGGACAAATTGTTCAGGATTCATTTCTCACCCGTGAAACCTTGTTTCACACTCTATAAATTTAACGCCAAAAGAGCTTAATGTAAAGCTACTATATCTCTTTAATTATGAAGTATTTTTTGGTAATCGTCAAAGTCTAAATGTTCAAAAATAAGCTATAATAGTAATAAAGGGGAAAAATATGATCATAACGTTAATTGTTTTAGTCTATTTAGCATGGAAAACGTATCAGGGTTATCAAACCGGCTTTTCTAAATTAGTTATCAATTTAGTTTTTGCTGCAATTGTCTTTATTGTAGCAATTCTGATGCAAAATCCTTTTGGCAATTGGCTGTATAGTGAAATTACTGGTAAAAATATTCAGACCACTCTTACGCCTGGTACCAACTTAATGCTGTTTCGGTTTATTGCCTTCTTCATTATTTTATTTGTTGGCAAAATGATTACCAAAATTTTTAAAGGCTGGATACCAGCAAGAAACCCTCATAATAAGAGTTTTGGTAGCATTTTAGACGGTACTTTAGGAGCTGCGGCGGCCTTTTTTGCTAGTTACTTTTTTGTTTACATTAT